>CAIVPV010000057.1 GCA_903907915.1 uncultured Cytophagaceae bacterium | reverse complement strand
TTGGTGATTTGGGGAGGCGAATTCGGTCGAACTAATTATTGCCAAGGACAATATACCGTAGATAATTATGGTCGCGATCACCATCCGCGTGCCTACAGTATTTTCATGGCCGGCGGCGGGGTAAAGGCTGGATCGGTGTATGGAGAAACAGACGAATTAGGATATAATGTGGTGAAAGACCCGGTACATATCCATGATTTCCATGCGACTGTGCAGCATTTGATGGGGATTAACCACGAACAATTAACCTTTAAACATTTAGGCCGGCGCTACCGATTAACGGATATTGCGGGGAATGTTATACCAGGATTAATCGCGTAATGGGTAAGATCGAGAAAATAGGAAATTTGATTTTGTGGGGCCTGCAAGGCGTCCTAGTTTTCCTGTTGATTTTTCAATCAAGCTTTGCTTTGCCGCTAACAGGAATCGGCCATTTACATCCCTTGATTTTACACTTACCCATCGGATTTGGCGTCTTATTGTTGGCCTTATTCGGTATCAAAAAACAGCTTTTGTCATTTGAGGTTTTAGCGGAATCTTTACTTTTATTGACTGCGATTTTCTCTACCATGACGGCCATTTTTGGCTTGTTTTTGGCCAAAGAAGGAGGCTACGAAACCTCTGCCTTAGACTGGCATCAATGGTCTGGCGTGGCCGTTTCCTTTGTGTATTTTGCTTGGGTTTTAGCGCGCAGAAATCTCCTCTTGGGCGCCGCACTAGGATTCATTGCGTTGATCTTTGCGGGACACACCGGAGCGAGTATTACGCACGGAGAAGATTACTTGCGCTTTGGTTCGAAAGAGGTTGAAATCACCGCCGAAACAGTAGTATTTAACAACATCGTTCAACCCATTTTAAAGGCTAAATGTGAGTCTTGTCATAACGATCAAAAAACGAAAGGCGCGCTCAAAATGAATAGCATTGCGAACCTGATGAAGGGCGGAAAACATGGCGCCATTTGGAAGGCTGGCGATGCACTAAATAGTCACTTAATTCAGCGCATCAAACTCCCGATGAACGCGAAAGAGCACATGCCTCCACTGGGGAAAGCGCAATTAACTTCGGATGAAATTACCCTATTGACATTATGGGTAAAAGAAGGGGCTTCTTTCGAACAGAAATTAGGTCAGTATAGTCTTGATTTTCAAAAGCTAGTTCAACCAGCAGCTTTGACAACAAGCTCGAAAGAATACGATTTCTCTGCCGCTTCCGAATCTGAAATCGCCTCGGTAAACACGCCCTATTGTACCGTTTATCCGATCGCTTATGAATCTCCAGCATTACAGGCAGATTTTTATGTGGCGGCAAAATTTGACCCAAAAACACTATCTGATTTAACCCAGGTGAGCGAGCAATTAGTAGGATTGCAACTTTCTAAAATGCCCATCTCTAACGAGTCGCTAGGTCTTCTTTCTAAGTTCGCAAACTTAGAAAAATTAAACCTCAATTTCACGTCTATCGATGACACGGGACTCCCTCAATTAGCTGGATTAAATCACTTAGAACAACTGTCTATTTCCGGAACGAAAATAGGCCTGTCAGGGATTTCAAAACTCCTTCCTAAGCTTCCTGCTTTAAAAGAAATTCACGTGTGGAATACGAGCCTTTCGGCGGCTGATTTAGCTGGGTTACAAACGCAGTTTCCTAAAATAAAATTCGATGCCGGCTACATTCCAAAAGAAGAGACATTGCAGATAAATCCGCCCATTTTAGTAAATGAAAATCTGATTTTAAGGCCGAACGAAAAGCTAAATTTCAAGCATACCTTACGGGACGTTATTTTCCGCTACACGGTGAATGACTCGATTCCAGACTCGCTTTCAGTTTTACAAACGAAGGCATCCATTAACATCACTAATTTCACCAAAGTTCGCATTCTTGCCACCAAACCCGGCTGGCTCGCCAGCAAGCCCATCGACATGCGCGTGTATAAATCAAATTTTATTCCGGCGCGCATCGATCTGCTATCTTCCTCGGATCCTAAGTATCCGGCAGCAGGTGCAGCGAGTTTGATGGACTTTATTTTAGGCGCTCGAGAAGTTAAAGGGGTATCCAATTATTCTTGGCTAGGCTTTAAAGAAACTGACATGGATGCCATCGCCACCTTTACGCAACCGGCACAAATTCATGGCATAACTCTGTCCTATTTAGAGAAGACCGATTCGGATGTGTTTCCTCCGGTAAAGGTGGAAGTTTGGGCGGGGGACTCGCCGGATAAAATGAAACTAATAACTAGTGTAAAACCGCTTCAGCCTAAAGAAAAAAATGGCTATTCTCCCCGCGGCATCAACATCCCTATCGCAGGAGTCCCGGCTAAATATTACCGAGTGAAAGCAGAACGACTAAAAAGACTCCCTGCTTTTGTGGATAATAAGGGCAAGGGAGCTTGGTTACGGGTGGACGAGTTGCTGTTCTACTAATTCAATTTAATAATTTGGAAAAATCAAACAACATTCTCTATATGTCCTTCCAATCCTACCTCGATAACATCCAAGCGAAAACCGGCAAAAGCCCAGACGATTTAAAATCATTAGCCGAACAAAAAGGCTTTCTACAAAACGGCAAACTGGTTGCAACAGTTAAAGCAACTGAAGTCACTGATTGGCTGAAAGACGAGTTTGATTTAGGCCACGGACACTGCATGGCTATTTGGGCATTGTTTAAGGGAAAATCGTCGTAAAGTATTTTACCTATTTTCACGAATTGACACATCCTGTCAACACCTGAAAATCGCTCCTACACGCGCGGCGAAATAATAGAAACACCGCAAGCATTCATTATTTTTTTTATATTTACCTAAACTATTCAACCTAACTATGAAAAATCTATTCGCCGGAATCATCTTCTTGTTGATTCCAATTCTGGGATTTTCACAAACTAAAATCACTCCAGAAAATGCCTTAAAAAGCTATTTAACCAATGGCGACGCAACCTACTCCTGGGAAATAAAAGATTCCACTAGCATGGGAAGCACAAAAGCCTACCAGGTCTTACTAAGCTCCCAAAAGTGGCGTGGTATCAAATGGACACACCAGCTCACCATTATCGTCCCGGGAACCATCCAATATGACGGCGCGCTGTTTTTTATCGACGGAGGAAGCAACAAGGA
Source organism: uncultured Cytophagaceae bacterium (assembly GCA_903907915.1). Classification (GTDB taxonomy): domain Bacteria; phylum Bacteroidota; class Bacteroidia; order Cytophagales; family Spirosomataceae; genus Aquirufa. The sequence goes on along the minus strand of CAIVPV010000057.1, from coordinate 11,851 downwards.
TGAGCTGCCAAACTGGAGCAAAGACAGTCGCCTTTGGCCTGTCTTAGGTACTATCGCCATCAAAAATAAAGCGGTAGTAGCGATCATAAGACAAGTCCCTAATCAACCCTTTTTTGACGGTAAAACGGAAGATGAATTAATCACCTATACCCTAAATGAATTCCGAAAAGACAAGGATTATTCTTGGCCTTTATTGTTCCCCATGGTGAAATCTGCCGTGAAAGGAATGGATGCAGTACAAGAATTCGTGGCACAAAAGACTCAGCAAAAAATCAACAATTTTGTCATTTCTGGCGCATCTAAACGTGGTTGGACGACTTGGCTTTCGAGTGCGATTGATGACAAGCGTGTGAAGGCGATCGGACCTATGGTGATTGACATGTTGAACATGCCGAAAACCTTAAGCTATCAGTTTGAAACCTATGGCGAATACAGCGATCAGATAGAGGATTATGTCAAAATTGGAATCCCGCAAAGCACGGAATCTCCAGACGGCAAGGCTATCACCGCTATGATTGACCCTTATTCCTATCGGACAAAGCTTACGGTGCCTAAGATGATTTTTGTGGCGACAAATGATCCATATTGGACGGCAGATGCTATTAAGCATTATTTTGGCCAAATTCCTGGTAAAAACTTAATCCATTATGTGCCGAACGCTGGGCACGATTTAGCCGGCGGAAAACAGGCGCTGGAAGGATTGAGCTCCTTCTTTGGCCTGACTTTACAAAATAAAGAATATCCAGTAAGCAACTGGAATGTAGAGAAAGGAAAAGAGGGATTCGAGTTAACCGTGCAAGCAAAACCGGAGGAATTAGTGGAAGCGGCAATATGGGCAACCACCTCTGCGGATCGTGATTTCCGCAATAATTTATGGCTAACGCGCCGCGTGAAATTAGAAGGATCAACGGCAAAATACACCATCCCCTATGTAAAGAAAGGCTTCCAGGCCTTCTACATGGATCTAAAATACAAAGATCCGAACGGCGGAACTTATACGGTCAGTACCCGCATATTTACGACAGACACGAATAACGTATTATAAAAAAGGGGGCTAATAAAGCCCCCCTTTTTTATAATACCCTAAACAAAATAAACTCTATTTCGCTTGAGAAGCAGCAATTTCTCCTTTCAAAGAAGCCGAATCAAACATGCGGAAGAATTTAACAATTTTATCGCCTTCCCACCAAGCAATCATGTGAAGAGGCACTCGAGTGAATCTCTTAGAAAATTTGCCTGTACCAGTCCAGATTCCCCAATAGCCAGTAACAACTCGTCCATCCGCAAATGTGAAGGTTTTAATTTGGCCCTTTTCTGTTGTCATCTCAATGTTATCATATAAATTATGTAACAAACTGTCACTTTTAAGTAAAGCATCAAGTCCATCATGCGACGTTTTTACACGATTAAGGCTATCTACATTATCAGCAAGCGCGTCTTCCGTTTTAAGTGTATCCACTAATACTGCTCGATAACCAGCAGCGTCATTTTTCATAGCAGCCTCTAATAATTCTTTAAATTTTGCTGTTTTGTCATCTATCGAAACGAAGCTTCCTGTCTCCGTATCTTCCGGGTTAGCAGCAGTCGTCTCAGCCTTTTTTTCTGGTGCAGTACAAGCAAACATCGTTGCTAGTACGATCATAGATAAGAATAATTTTTTCATTGTTATTATGTTTAAATAGGTGAATTATTTCTTTTGTGAAGCGGCAATCTCTGCATTTAAAGCCGTCGGATCGAATATGCGATAGAGATGTGTGATTTTATCACCTTCCCAATACATGACCATGTGAAGAGGAATCTTATACTCTTGGTTAGTAAATTTGCCTTTACCAGACCATGTTCCCCAGTAGCCAGAAGCAACTTTTCCGTCTGAACGAGTGAACGTCTTAATATCCCCCTTTTTCGTAGTCATAGCAATATTATCATATAAGCTATGTAATAACGCTTCTCCTTGAATCAAGGTAGCGCGTCCGCCAGGAGTAGCTATAATTTTATCAAGGCTATCTACATTACCTACACGTCCATCTAACAATATAAGTGTATCTACAAATACCTCTTGAAGAAGTGTTGTGTCAAGTTTACCCGCTCCATCTAGCACTTGTTTGACTTTTGCTGATTTGTCATCCATAGACACCCAAGTTCCTGAATCTGGATCTTCAGAAGTCGCCACATCAGCCTTTTTTTCTGGTGCAGTACAAGCAAACATCGTTGCCAGTACAATCATTGATAAGAATAATTTTTTCATTGTTATTATTGTTTAAATAGGTGAATTATTTCTTTTGTGAAGCAGCAACCTCAGCATATAAAACCGTTGGGTCAAAGTAGCGGTATTCGCGAACGATTTTATCGCCTTCCCAAATAAAGGCAAGGTGTAATGGAGCCGAAATGTCTTTATTAGTAAACTTCCCTTTACCCGTCCAAGTACACCAAACTCCCGTATGAAGTTTACCATCAGAGAATGCTAAGGTGATGATGTTATCAGTTGTTACTTTAATATCCGTAAAATAATCATGGTTCATGCGCTCATTCGCAGCAAATCCTGTGCGTCCACCTGGATTAGGTTTGGTCTTCCCCCCTTCTTGGTTAGCAGCCATTTGATCATAAATCTTAACTGTATCCACATAGTACTCATAAATCTTTGTTGAATCATTTCTCATGTAGGCTTCTAATGCCTCTCTTACTTTTTGAGACTTATCATCTTGTGAGGTAAATGTTCCAGATTTTGGATCCGCAGATGACGAAGCGTCAGCTGTTTTTGTTTCTGGTGATTTGCATGCAAACATCGCTGCCATGACCATCAGGGGTAGTAGTAATTTTTTCATAATAAATAGTAAATTTAGAATAGTTTAGTTTCCCAAATATAAGTATCATATTGAAACTTAAAACAAAAGCACAATTATTTTTTTAAAATAATTTCAACAAAAAAGCCCCCGATAAAATTACCGGAGGCTTTGCATTTTAAAATTCCTAAATCAATTAAAGAACTAGATTTTCTTTAAATTTTCGATAACCACCAGTCATCTCATTGATATAATTCTCTTTATCGTTTTTCATTCTTGTTTTTACCAACCCGGTATACGTGTCGCCTAAGTGATCATAAAAAAAGTCCGTACTAAAAACAGCAAGTTCAACCATGATGGGAAAAGTCTCTATCCCTTGATCTTCTAAAATATAATGTACATTCTTTTTGTTTAATACCCCTTTTTGCCTGCTCACAAATCCCAAAGATTCTAATTTTTTTAGCCGATTGGAAAGCATTTTACTGGGCATTAACTCCAGAGCTGTCTTGAATTCATTAAAGGTGGACTTATGGAAAAACATCATATCTCTCAAGATCAATAATGTCCATTTATCCCCTAAAACATCCAAACCGGTTGCTACAGGGCACAGAGATCGGAACATGGCATTTTTATCTTTTTTCATATTGGTTCGCAAAAATACAAAATGATTACTTAAATCCTAGCTTAGCTAAACCTTTGTGACTGACCACTATAGCCTCTAAAGCTGTTTCATTATAGCAAGCATCTTGCTCAACGAAATAATACTGCATTCCAGACAATTTTTTATTGTCTAAAATACGCTTGAAATCAATTTTTCCGTTGCCTACTGGTGCAAAGCGACCTTGATCATCCATATCCTTTACATGCCAAATTTTAAAGCGACCTGGATAGCGTTTGAAATAAGCAACTGGATCAGCACCTGCTTTCGTTACCCAGTATAAATCCATTTGGAAATTAACATACTTCGGATTGCAATGTTCTAACAAATAATCAATCACAACGGTTCCATCTGCGTCTTTCATAAACTCAAAGTCGTGGTTATGATACAATAACTGCAAACCCGCTGCAGCACATTTCTCGCCTAATTTATCTAAGATTTCTGCCAAATTCTTAGCGCCACCTTTCATCGTCATTCTATTCGTTACCGCTTCATGTCCAAACAAGCCCATAGGAGGCACTGGAATCACAAAATAGGTAACCCCTGCCGCCTTTAAATCGGCAATTTGTTGATCAATATTTTCAAATGTAACCGTTCCTTGGTGTGAAGAAATCGGCGTTAATTTCATCTCGTCTAGTAGGGATTTGAAATCCGCCGGAGATAAGTTATAAAACTTACCATTATCATACCCCGCTGACTCCACGTTAACATAGCCCGCTTGAGCAACTTTCGAAAGAGTGGCGCGCGCATCTTTCATCGCATCGCGGACGGTATATAAAGCTAAACCGCCAAAAGGCTTTTCTGCTTGAAACTCTTTATCTGAAGGTTTGAAGGAGAATAATGACATCGCCATCACGGCGCATATCACAAAAATTGATTTCATTTTCATGGTTAACGTAGTATAAAACTTGTTGAAAATTGAAGTTAATGTATTTTTCCGATAAAATAAGCCCTACTCCTGTAAAAGCAATTTCATATCCTCAATGCACTGATCGGCATCTAAGGGAATTGTACCGTTATAAATCCCGCGAATGCGACCTTTTTGATCCACCAGCACGATGTGCTCGGTGTGTAAAAACTCTTTCGTGTCCTTATTATAGCCTATAGACTCCTCCGCAAAAAAGGACTGGCGGGCGAGGGTATAGATGGATGCTTTGGGACCTGTTAACAAAGACCAATTCGATGAGGAGATCTGGAATTTTTCACCAAATTTATGCAGCGTCTTCACATCGTCAAACCAAGGTGTGACGGTAAAAGATAGAAGCTGAACTTTTGAATTGGAATGAAAGGCTTTTTCGATGCGCTTCATTTGGGAGGTCATGTCTAGACAAATATTACTGCAGCGCGTAAAGATAAAGTTCGCCACATACACTTTCCCCTGTAGGGATTTGCTATCGAATACTGTGCTGTCCTGATTGTAGAAAGAAAAGGACTTAATGCGGTGCGTGATTTTCGCCGCAGCCTCCGTCTCGCTCATAAAATAAGGCGTAAAGTCGGGGGTAGTATAATAGGGGATTTTAGAAACCGGAGTTTCCGAACAAGCCAGCAAGAAAAGACTAATTAGCCAATAATTTCTCATTGATATTCTTGCAGTTTTTGGTGCCTAATAAGCCGTATCTTCTACCCTTAATGATGACAAAATTAGAGCGAATTTTGCCGTTTGCGTGCCACATTTGTTGGACGCCTTCTTCTTGTCCATTTTTGTAATGAGCGAGGTGAAAAAGTTGTCCATTTTCAGCCCATTCTTTTAGCTCTCCTTCATAGGCATCATTCGCGGCGGTGTATTCAAAACGCTTCTTTCCGTTCTCCCAAAATGCCGTTTGCAAACCTTGCCTCACCCCGTTTTGGACATGACGGATTTCCATGATCTTACCAGAGGGGAAATACTTTTTTTCGACTACAGTTTCCACTGATTCGCGCGGCGAGCAGCTCCATAAAAACAAAAGGAGAAAAGCATATTTCATTATTGCGTCACCGTTCCTGGTGTTCCATAGTAGCCATTACCATTCAAGTAAGGAGCCTCTGTGGTGAAATGATAATGGTAAATTCCATTCGGATAATCAACGGTTGCATGCGTATGACCGTGATAGATATCTAAATTTGCATTCGTCACCGCAGATCCGGTTTCTTCTTGTGGACCATAAATAGGGAAGCCATCTAACAAGAATCCCATCAGTCCAGATTTAGTAGATTTAACTGTCGTTAAGTGCAAAGGCTCCACGTGGTAATGATATGATCCCGATTGTTGTGGGTGACCATAAAACTGATCAAAACCAGCCATTTCTCCCTTCAGCTCTTGGTTATTAGGCCCCGCATATTGATTAAAAAAGGGAACCCCGTTTAATGCGACTCCTATGGCTCCTAAGGGCGTTGCTGGGTGATTTGCAGACGACATTGGTTTAACCGGTATTTTGAAAGTGGCTGATTGCTCGATAATAGAATTGGGGTTTTTGGCAAAATTCAAACCGCCAAAAGTCGTACCCGAAAATGCTTCATATAAAGCATTCGTGGTAGCATAATAGGCACTTTTATGATCCGGCAAACCCTTCGTTTTGATGGTGATATACGTGCCGTCGTTTGTGACGCTCGTGGCTCCATAGATTTTCTTATAAACAGCCGGAACTTCCACATTAGCAACAGGTGTGGGCGTAATTGGTGTCACCGTGTCCGAAGATTTGCTACACGATAAAACGACTACAACTAAAAATAGTAACTTTTTCATCTCTACAACTTTAAGGTATAACAATAAAATTACCCATCATTCCTTCGTCTTCGTGATTAGAAAAATGGCAATGGTACATAAACGCATCAGTCGGACTGCTGAAATCGTCAAATTTTGCAATCACAGAAACACTTGTTCCAATAGGTACATAAACCGTATCCTTCCAGCCTGATTCATAAGGTGCCACAGCTCCGTTACTTCTCGAAATCACTTTAAACTGAACATCATGGATATGAAACGCATGACCGAAAATGTTGTTATTGACAATCGTCCATTTTTCGACCGCATTTAGCTTCACGGTTTGATTAATCGTCGTATGACTATAGGCTTTATTATCCAGCGTAAATGCCTGACCACCTTGGCCACCCGTAATAGTAATGGTTCGGCTATTCGTCACATCCGAGTTCGTCCAGTAGGTATTATTTGCCAAAGTCCCCGGTATTGTTTTCACTGCCGAAGCTCCAGCTGCCCCCACTTTGATATTTAATAAATTGAAATCTTTATTATTCAATAAACTCCCAAAAACTCCGGACGTTGCCGGCTCTCCACCACCAAATCCCAAAGGCTGGCCAGAATTAAAAGTTTTCAAATCAATCGCAGAGTCTATAGCGTCGCCGCCTAAATCCACCATAATTTCAGCTCTCTCTCCTACCATTAAAGGCAAACGAGTAACGGCTATAGGCGCATTAACTAAACCGCCATCATTCCCGATAACATAGAAGGTCCTATTGTCGCTAAATCCCAAGTTATACCCCCGTTCAATTTCGGCATTTAGAATACGAAAACGGACAAAGGCTTTGGGCAGCGTAATTTGTGAACTACTGATTCCATTTGTTAATTGGTAGTCTCCATAAGCCCCCGCTATATCGATCACATTGGTAGCAGAATAACGTCTGGACGTTAGCATTAGCGGAATGTCGTCCACTCCATACGTTCGAGGAAGATTTAATGCTGCTTCTTGAGGATCTTTAATGATAATGAAACCGCCAGCGCCATAGGCTAGCTGTTTGTGCGTTAATTCGTGAGCATGCGGATGGTACCAATACGTACCCGCATTATTCATTATTTTAAAGTTAGGAGACCAAGTGACATTAGGTGCAATGGTCTGGTGTGGGCCGCCATCCATATTCGCTGGAATGTGAAAACCATGCCAGTGAACCGTTGTAGTTTCATCGATTTTATTCGTCACATTCAGGGTCACATTGTCCCCCTTATTCATAATCAGAGTAGGGCCCCAAAAATCATTTCCATTATACCCGTAGGTATTGGTTTTCGCCCCCGCTTGTAATTGCTTAGTGGCTTTCTCCAAGGATAAATTGAACGTCGTCCCATTCAATATGGGCGGAACCCAAAGTGGATTATAGGTAGACGTATTTGTCGTGGGGGTGGTGGGTATACTAGGGGTAGCCGGGGTAATTGTTTCAGTCTTAGAACACGAAACGATTAGGGCGCAGCCTAACGCAATTATTATTCGATTTAGCATATAAAAAAGTCTTTCGCATTTGATAATACAATTTTAAAAAATCTTGTGCAAAAATTTACAGGAAGTAGACGAAACAATAGGATTTAATGGACGTATAAGGTTGATTTAAAGGATGATATTTAGGCCTTTAAGAAAAATTTTGCCTAATTCGCTCCCTATCCTCATTCTCCTTATCGTTCTTATGATAAAGCTCCACGAAGACAATTTTGTCCTCATCGGGGAAATGCGCGTAAATCAACCGAAGTCCCGAATTAACTCCACGCCCTTTTAAAGACTTGCAAGCAATCTTTTTTACTTTAATTACACAAGTATCCAGCCCTAAATCACTAATCTCAAAACTGAAGGGTGGGCGCTCATTAGGTATTACAAATAATACCTGCTTAACTACATCCAAATCTTCAGACAGCGAACGGTATTTCTTTGTTAATGACTTAAGGTCTTTTTTAAATTCATCTAACTCTAGAAAGATCATTGTTCCTCCTTCTCCTCTCCATAATTTCTCACGGAGAAAGGAGCCTCCCGATAAAATGCAAGTTCATAATTAATTACTTCCCCCTCTTTAGTAGCAAGCCAGGGCAAATCTTTATGAGAATATTGGCTGATCGAAGCTGCTGACCAATCGCTCATTTGTTCAATTACGCGATCAATCACTTCCGTTTCACTGGCTTTCAGCTCTTTTAAATTTGCTTTAATCAGCGGCAAATAGCGTGTTTGAGCATAGCCACGATATACTGTTTTTACCCTTTGCAATTGCTCCTTTTCGATCATCTGCTGAATCAGGGAATCCAGTTTTTGAGGAACAGGGCCATAGGGTAATTTCCGGTATTTCGCCCCCGTTAAATGCTCCTCATACAATTCATAATAATTGAAATCAGAGAAATAAAGGAGTTTATACAATACCGTTTCCCCTACATTAGGTTTTCCTGCGCATCGCTCAAGCATATAAAGCAATACATTTTTAAACTTTTCTGCGTGGAACTTGGGAATAGAAATTCGTTCTTTTTTTTCCAAAGATGGTGCATCTTCGAACGCAAAATCAGGATTCAATTCAAAGTCAGCTGACAAAAATTCGTCTAGCGAAAACCCCAAGTGTATCGATAGCTTTTGAAGCTCTAAGACATCTACACCCCGATTTCCTAATTCAATTTGTGTTAAGGAAGACCTTGAAATTTGAACACTTTTTGCCAAATCCTCTTGAGACAAACCCTTCCTTTTTCGAAGCTCTGTCACCCGAAAACCAATATCTTTTTTAGTCAGCTTATCCTCCATATCCATTCTGTTTTAATTTTGGGAATAAAACAAAGATACGCAATTGTTAGATAAAAGAACTATCAACTGTTTGATAATTAAACAATACGAACTGTGCCCTAGTTAGCAAAATGCGCCACTAAACTCTCCCACTCCTCTTCTGAAGAACACGCCGGTCTTGTTTTCTTCGCGCGCGCATACCAATAATCTGCATTCCAAATGTCCCCTTCTTTCCGGTGCAAATAGGCGTGTACCCAAGCGGCATCTGCGCCAGATAATCCGTCCACAAAATCATGTGCTCTTTTCCAATCGCCTTTCGCATCATACCAAAGACTTTTTAGTATAGGAGTTAGCGCCGGATCAGGGGCGTCTAATGCAACGGATTCTCTGAATGATTTACTACTTTTCATAGCGCAAATATGAATATAAAATAGTTATTTCACTGTCATCAAACCTAAAAAATGAAAAAGGCGGCTACTCTACTTTTACTGTGTATATCCATTCAATTAAGTGCGCAATCCCCTTTATTTGAAAAAGTAGAACGAGTAGTAAAATCCCGAATCATCACCGAAGCGAACCGAAATTTGATGGAAAAGCCGGTGACCGTTACCAGTTTTCAGAGTGAAAGATCTGCCGGTGGAAGACATGATTTTTTTTCAGAAGGTGATTATTGGTGGCCTGACCCGGCTAATCCAACTGGCCCTTATATTCAAAAAGATGGTCTTACAAATCCAGATAATTTTACTTCACATCGCAAGGCAATGATTCGCTTTAGTCAGATAGTGGCGAATCAAACTTCGGCCTTTTTAATTAGCGGTCGTTCTGATTATGCAAAGCAAGCCATCCAACATATTAAAGCGTGGATGGTAGACACAACGACGATGATGAGTCCGCACCTATTGTATGCGCAGGCTATCAAGGGAAAAGTAACGGGACGCGGGGTGGGAATTATTGATATGATCCAACTGATAGAGGTGGCTAAAAGTATTGAAATTTTGGAAAAACGCCAACAGATTAACGAAGCAGATCGGCTTCAAATCCATGCCTGGTTTACAAATTATTTAAGTTGGGTAACCACGCATCCCTATGGAAAGGAGGAACGGGAGGCTAAGAATAATCACGGCACTTGTTGGGTCATGCAGGTGAGCGCATTTGCCCATTTGGTAAACGACGAAGTGCTTTTAAATTACTGCAAAGACCGTTTTGTGAAGGTGATTTTGCCTAATCAGATGGATGAGCGCGGGGCCTTTCCATTAGAACTTAAGCGGACAAAGCCCTATGGTTATTCCCTATTTAATCTAGACGCAGTTATGACAACCGCTCATATTTTTAAGATCAAAAATTCCTCTCTAAAAAAGGGAATTGACTTTTTGTATCCTTACGTAAAGGACAAAAAAAGCTGGCCATTTCCGCAAGACGTGATGTACTGGGAGGAGTGGCCTGTGGCAGCGCCGTTTTTATTGTTTGGCTATCAAGATTATGCGGATGCTCGTTGGTTTTCAACTTGGGAAAAACTAAATCATTTTCCAAAAAACGACGAAGTCATTCGGAATCTGCCTATTCGAAATCCGTTGATTTGGTTAGTGGATTAGTTTTTCGAAGATGTCTACAATTTATTTAATTTTCTCCCCAGCAACGCATTAGCCTCCGCATCATTGAACTTTTCAGATGTCGGATTCCACGTCAACGATTTTTTTACTTCGTAGGCGATGTTTCCAATGTTACAAACAGAGGCCGTTCTGTGACCAATCTCCACATCGCAAACAGGGCGCGTACGATTGCGCATCGCTGATAAGAAGTCCTTATAGTGATTCGTGCTTTCGTAAACATGCTTTTCATTTGGCCCAATAACACGATCCACCAAGGCCGCATTGGATGTTTCTAACTTCTTTCGTTGAACACGAAGGGTGCCCTCGGTGCCTACAAACTCGATGGCATTACTCCACTCCCAAGGCTGGTGTGTCATCGTAATTCCATTCGCATAGGTATAGGTCAAAAATTCATTTCCGTTGGTATGGGGGGCATCCACTCGCACGGGGCCACTTCCGTCCATATCCAGCGCCCATTGGACAATATCAAACATGTGCGCACCCCAATCCGTCATGCCTCCCCCGCCAAACTCCTTGTATTTTCTCCAATTAGGGAACACATCTTTTGAAATCGGAGGAGCTAATTCGGAATTAAACGGAACCGCGTCATTAGGTCCTAGCCACTTCTCAAAATCCAATCCGGTTGGCAATTCTTCGGCAGTCAAATCATAGGTTATGGGTGGCGGCCCGACATTCACTTTAATGGATTTCACTTCGCCTATATAGCCATTACGTATTAGCTCGGCTGTTTGTCTAAATTCTGGCCAGGAACGCTGCATGGATCCTGTTTGAAAAACACGCTTATATTTTCGTGTCGCATCCACCATGGCACGTCCTTCTTTTACAGTCAACGAGAGTGGTTTTTCGCAATAAATATCTTTCCCCGCAGCAGCAGCGCGCACCGCCATGGCTGCATGCCAATGGTCTGGGCTAGCAATGACAACCGCGTCTATATTTTTCAGCGCTAGCAGCTCTCTAAAATCTTGGTATTGAGGTATTTCTGTATAAGTTCCCAGCGAAGATGATTTCGAATAAATCTCTTTTACGCGATATGAAAACAGGTTAGCCTTCGCTTGATACACCTCAGATATAGCGGCGATGCGAACCTCCCCCGTGCTCAAAAATGAATTGGATAATCCTCTCCCCTGCTTTCCTGTTCCAATAAATCCTAAGTTAATGAGATCGCTGGGTGCTAAATATGGAGATCCGTCTGGACGAATTCCCCCCAATACATGTCGAGGAACGATGAAAAAAGAGCCAAAGGCAAGACTGGCTTTAGTTATAAAATCACGTCTTTTAATCGAATCGCGGTTTGAGGTTTTCATAAAGTAGGTTTGAGGTTTAAAGTTGCACTTAAAAATCAAATCAACT
>CAIVPV010000056.1 GCA_903907915.1 uncultured Cytophagaceae bacterium | reverse complement strand
GGATCAGCTCGTTCTGTGAGAGGCTTCGATGTGCACCACGCTTTAGAACAATGTGCGGATTTATTGGAGCAATTTGGCGGGCATACGCATGCTGCGGGATTACATTTGAAGCCGGAGAATTTGCAGGCGTTTATTGAAAAATTTGAGGGGATTGCGCAGCTGGGTTTAGCGAATATTTCGCCGAGGGCGGATTTGCCGGTCGATCTTAGCATTCCATTGGAAGCTTTAAGTCTGTCGTTTTATGATAAATTATTAGTTCGCCTGTCGCCCTATGGGCCGGGGAATATGTTGCCAAATTTTGTATCAGGGCCTATTTTTGTAACGGCGAGGCCATTTGTGATGAAAGAAGAGCACCTTAAGATATATGTGGGATCGACTCCCGATGAGCGGGGTTTAGAGGTGGTGGGTTTTGGGATGAAGGCGGATTTTTATGATGAGTTGTGTGAGGCTTATGAACAAAGATTGCCTATCCAATTAGTCTATCATTTGGAAGTAAATGAATATAAGGGAAATCGGACTTTGCAATTACGGGCATTGGACTTTGCGACATTCAAATAAAAAGTATAATTTTAGTTATAACCAATACAATCAATATGAAAAAAGTACTCAATTTTTTACCTTCAGTTCTCTTAGGGGCCTTGTTCTTATATGGAGGATTAAGTTATTTTTTACCCATCGGAGGAACACTACCTTTTACAGGGGATGCCGCTTCTTATTATAAATTATTAGATTCTTCTGGAATAATGAAGGTGGTAAAAGTGCTTGAAGTGCTAGGTGGAGCACTCCTCTTTGTCCCTAGCAAACGCGCTTTAGGTTTAACCATTTTAGCACCCATTATATTGAACATATTCTTGTTTGAACTTTGCTTTCTGGGCACGGTGCAAATAAGCTTTATCACCATCCTGATATCAGCCATTATCGCTTACCAAGAAAAAGATAAATTCAAGGCTTTATTGTAGTAAATACGATTTGAATTCAGCGAAGTCCGTCCCCATTGGGATGGACTTTTTGGTTTTATCCAAAAGCTCAGCAAGACGAGCAGGCACCGGAACAGAAACGCCTAATGTCCCTTCCACGGTAGGTAAGAATTTTGCATAATGTGCGGTAGACAATAAAATCCCAGTGATTTCACCCGGATATTCCGCGGCGTATTGTTGTAAACCATCGTAGCCTACAGCCGTATGTGGACACATGACGTAAGCGGTGCGCGCGTATACGTCTGCCATGATTTCTTGTGTTTTCTGGTCGTCTGTAAAATAGCCTTTGACAATCTCCTGCACTGCTGACCAATCTTCACCCGCTAACAAGCGCATGCGAATGAAATTGGATGGGCTTCCCACATCCATCGCATTCGAAATTGTTTCTACCGATGCGACCGGCTTGTATTCGCCGGTGCGCAGGTAATCTGCCACCGGGTGGTTCTCATTGCAAGAAGCCACGAACGCTTTTACCGGAAGACCCATTCTGTAGGCTATTAATCCAGCGCTTAGGTTTCCAAAATTTCCGGAGGGCACACTAAACACAAGAGGGGCATTCAATCCTTTCTTTTTCGCTTGCGCATAGGCTGCGAAGTAGTAGAAGGACTGAGGAATTAAGCGGGCAATATTGATGGAATTCGCGGAGGCTAAATCGAAAGCTGCGCGTAATTCGTCGTCGAGGAAGGCTTGTTTGACGAGTCTTTGGCAATCATCAAATGTGCCATCAATCTCTAAAGCGATTACATTTCCGCCCAAAGTCGTCAATTGCTTCTCCTGAATATCGGATACTTTTCCGGTCGGATATAAAATAGTCACCGAGATACCCGGGGTATTGAAAAAACCCTGCGCCACCGCTCCACCCGTGTCCCCAGAAGTGGCCACCAAAATGCGAATTTCGCGCTTCGACTTCAGTAAATAATGGGACATAATCGCCGCCATGAAGCGCGCGCCAAAATCCTTAAACGCCATCGATGGTCCGTGGAATAATTCCAATACCTCTACACCCGGCTCCAATGAAACAATGGGAGCCTCGAAGGTCATCGATTGATTGATAATTTTGTGAATATCTGTCGAACTCAAGCTATCCCCCAATAAATTTTCACACACCGCAATCGCAATTTCTGGCAAGCTGCGGTCCTGAATCGTTTCGAAAAACGAAGCTGGTAAAGGCTTGATTTCTGTAGGCATATACAAGCCATTGTCCGGGGGAAGACCACGGAAAATAGCCTCTTCTAGGCTTACGTTGGGACTTTTATGTTCTGTGCTGTATAAAATCATACTAATCGTAGGGCATCTCCCTCTAGTTTAGGAAGCACCGAATACCTGTCAAATTCTAAGCAAAAGGCGATATCTTTTTCAATGCCCAAACCTAATAACCGATTCACGTGAGAAGAATTCTTCACCGCCGTTAATAAATCAGTGGAGGCCACAGTATATTGTTTCAAGGCCATTAAAGCGGCATCATCAGCCACTTCATAATTGCCGGTTAGGGCATCTATTAAAGCTCCTGCAAAAAGCGTATCCTCTAAATTAGGTTTTCCTTTCCAGCCGGCGCAAACTACTAAGGCGTTTCCGTTCCACTCTTTCAGCGCGGAGGCAACTCGGGAGATATTTAAAAAGGCGCCCACGTAAACGGCAGGAGCGCTGCTTGAGCGACGAATTGCGACCGTTCCATTCGTGGTGGTGACGCAAATTTTGGCCCCTTTCACCTTCTCTACCTGATAGGAAAAAGGCGAATTATCAAAATCAAAACCTGCTGGTGTAATTCCATTTCTTTCCGCCGCCGTCAAATAACCTCGAGATCCGTATTGCTGGCAAAGCTCCACTTCTTCCACCGGAACTATTTCGGCTGCGCCACTCGCAAAAGCAGTAACCATACATGACGTTGCTCTAAAAATATCCACTACAACGACAGCCAAAGCTGATAAATCATACAAATGGATCAAATCCGGCGATAAACAAACGTCGATTTTTTTCATGTTATAAGAATGGTAATTTGACGATTTCGGCTTTGATGGCTTTGTCGCGAATCGAAATAAATATTTCCGAACCCACGTGATTTGTGCTCACATAACCCATTCCGATTCCTTTCGAAAGAGACGGGGATTGCGTTCCGGAAGTCACTTCACCTATCGTTTCGCCAGCCGCATTTAAAATCGGATAGTGTTGACGAGGGATGCCGCGGTCGATCATTTCGAAGCCGACTAATTTTTTCGAAGGACCATTCGCCTTGATCGCGGCGTGGTGGTCTTTCATAATGAAATCTTTGTTGAACGAGGTGATCCAGCTTAAACCTGCTTCGATGGGCGACGTCGTATCATCAATGTCGTGACCATATAAGCAATAGCCTTTTTCCGTACGAAGCGTGTCGCGCGCGCCTAGACCTACGGGTAGAATACCGAATTCTGCCCCAGCTTTGAAGATCTCATTCCACATCGCCAGCGCGTTTTCGTTT
>CAIVPV010000055.1 GCA_903907915.1 uncultured Cytophagaceae bacterium | reverse complement strand
TTGTATTCAACCGAATGACCGGGAAGTAAATACATTTTAAACGCCTTTCGCTGCATAAGAATTGATTTCTTATAGAAGGCGCAAGGCTTGCGATTTTACTCAGATATTCGTTCAGAAAATGCTTGTAGGGCCGCATCATCGAAGCCTAAATGAGTCACAAAACGAACATAAGATGGGCCAAAAGGAGCGCAATAAATTCCTTTTTCTTTCAATTCTGCTACTTTAGCCACGGACGACAATCCATCTTGCAATTGCAAAATGACAATATTAGTAGCGACAGGTAAAATAGCTTTCACCCAAGGCAGTTTTTCACACAAGGAGGCAATAACACGAGCTCGGGCATGATCTTCTTTTAAGCGGTCTACCTGGTGATCTAATGCATAGATTCCAGCAGCCGCTAATAATCCGGCTTGCCGCCATCCTCCACCTAAACGTTTCCTAACCCTGCGCGCTTTTTTAATAAAATCCTTAGAGCCTAACAGGACGGAACCTATAGGAGCCCCTAATCCTTTCGATAAGCAGACAGAAATAGTGTCAAACCAAGCACCGAATTGCGCCGGTGTTTGACCCGTTTCAGCTAACGCATTAAATATTCGTGCCCCATCTAAATGAAGTGGAATATCCACCAAG
Organism: uncultured Cytophagaceae bacterium; assembly: GCA_903907915.1. GTDB lineage: Bacteria > Bacteroidota > Bacteroidia > Cytophagales > Spirosomataceae > Aquirufa. The sequence goes on along the minus strand of CAIVPV010000055.1, from coordinate 1,720 downwards.
CGACAAAAATCCGAAATTTCTTGAAGCGCTTCAGAGGTATAGATACTCCCTCCTCCTTTATTTACCGTATTTTCTAAAGAGACCAAACGACTTTCGCAGGCATGAATATCATCTGGGGAGATGGCAGAACGGATTTGGCCAACAGATAAACGACCTAAATCGCCCTTCAGCAATTTCACGGATGCACCTGAATTCGCCATGATTCCACCACCTTCATACAAATAGATATGAGAAAGTTCATCGCAAATAACTTCTTGACCTTTAGAAACATGTACCGAAATCGCAATCTGATTCGATTGCGTTCCTGAAACACAGAAAAGCGCGGCTTCCATATGAAAAAGCTTCGCTAATTTATCCTCTAAGGCATTAACAGTCGGGTCTTCTCCAAAAACATCATCACCCAAAGGAGCCGAAAACATGGCCTCTCTCATTCCTGGAGTAGGTAAAGTAAACGTATCGCTGCGTAATTCGATCTTCATATTAAAATTGCTTTAGATAGGACAATTTAGCTAAAAAACTTTGTTGCATCTGTTGGGTAGTATCTGTTCCCTGATAATTCAGGGTATTAAATACTAAATAAACATAGGACAAAGGCTGGTATTCCCAAGCCAAACGCATGTTTAAAGAATTCAGATTATCAGTCGTATTTTTCTGATAAAATCCAATTAACTGTAAGCGAGGATTAATAGCTAATCGCGTCTCCAAAATCAATAAATTCACTTCTTTCGTTTCCCGACCAGCACCCATATTCTCAAATTTGCCCCAATTCCAAGATAGACCTAGATTTACATGCGGTATAGGAGCGATCCTGAATTTAGTGTCCACAGTCTGTAATTGCCCATTATAATAGCCGCCCCATCCGTATTCTGTGGATCCAGAATACTTTGAACTAGGATCACTTGACAGTAAAAAACCTTTTCTGAAATAAGAATAACTACCTGGATTAATCTTAATTCCTACCGGACTGAACGTATCTTCTAAATTTTGAACACTAGCCTCAATATAACCGCCTAAAATTCCTCCATTTTGCAAATTGAACCAAAGTGGTCCTGATATAAGTCGCTGTTCAATTATATTACCCGTCTTTAAACTATGGTATAATTCCGTGTAGACACCCGGTTGCCAGAAACGAATAAATTTAGGCAACCATTTTCCTCGAACATTAAAATCTATTCCTTGTGAATTCGATAAAATATTTCTTCGAGAGACAAAACCCATGGCCGGATTGTACTTTTCTGAAACCATCGTTTGGGTCCAATAAAGAGTCACTAAATTAGTTTTATACAGAAATTGACCATATTCCGCGAATCCTTGATCCCCATTTCGACTATCTTGTGTTAACGTTCCCATACCACTAAAAGAGAACTTATCATTAAATCGAATAAAGGCATCTACGGCACCTGTAGATTGAACGGAGGAGGGAGACGATTTAGTGGTAGCTATCACGCCTACCCTATTTTGCTTACCAAAATTCTCCGAATAACGACCTACAAAGAAATTAGTAAACGGATCACCATCCCCCTCCCCTTGGCGCATATAAATACCCCCTAGATTTCTTTTTTCTGATCGAAAAACAAAACGAGTTCCAGCTGTAATGGCAATCGGATTCACGTTCGCATCTAAACCAATGGTCCTACTAAAAAAGGGCTGAATGTACATAGAACCGCCTATTATTTCATTTATTGGTGCTAACCCAGCCGAAAACAGCGAGGCATTCTCT
>CAIVPV010000054.1 GCA_903907915.1 uncultured Cytophagaceae bacterium | reverse complement strand
TCACTTTCGATAAGAGCTTCTTTGCATTTGACAATGCGACGAACAGAATCACTCAGAAAGAGCTGGCAACTACCGAGATTACCAAGAAAATTTCAGTTTTTCTTATAAACGATTTGGAAATCAGCTAAACTTACAAGGTGGCGCGTCTGGCGTTCCGTCTCACTTCCAATTTCCGATTCAATACGGCAATTTTGAGGTGCCGAATGAGCTTGCACCAGGTTTCGTCGTTCCTTATGGCGCTGCCGTAAAAGTATCCGATATGCAAGGCGGAATGGATGAGATTCGCCAGCCGGATGGATCTTTAAACCGTGTGACGGGCTCAGCTGGAAATGATATTTTCCGCGGAGATCGTTTACCCGCTTCAGTTCGCGGACAACTATTTTATGGCGAACCAGTGGCGCGTATTGTACGCCAAATTAATCCCATTAAAAAAGAAGGTTTAACCACGCTTCATAACGTTTTCCAAGACCAAAAATCCGAATTTATTCGCTCGACGGATCCCTTATTCCGTCCTATCGATATGGCCACTGCTCCTGATGGAACGATGTACATCGTGGATATGTACCACGGAATTATTCAGGAGGGGCAATGGACGCCTAAGGGGTCTTATTTGCGCACGAAAATCGAGCAATATAAATTAGATAAAGTGGTGGGTTTGGGTCGTATTTGGCGCGTGAGTCACGAGGGCTTTCAGCGTGACACGAAACAACCGCGCATGTATGATGATAAATCAGCGACTTTAGTGACTTATTTAAATCACCCCAATGGTTGGTGGCAAGATATGGCGCAGCAAGTTTTAGTGCAGCGTAATGATAAATCGGTCGTGCCAGCATTAACGGCGATGGCCTTGAAAGGGACGAATGTGAATGGAAGAATACATGCGATTTGGACTTTAGAAGGCTTAGGTTCATTGAAAGTGGCGACTGTTACTAAACTGATGGCAGACGTGAATCCACGCATTCGCATCCAAGCTCTGAAGGCTTCGGAAACCTTGTATAAAGCAGGCGAAAAAGGATTAGCTCATCTGTATAAAAAAGCATTAAACGATTCGGATAATGAGGTGGTGATGCAGGCGATTTTCACGCAGAAATTCTTGAAGGTTCCTGAATTAGAATCAGGTATTAAAGCCACATTAGCTTCCAATAAATCGGCTGGGGTAAAGTTGATCGGAGAGCAAATAATTACACCTCCTAAAACCAGGAATAATGGGCCTTTTAATGCGCCGGAATTGAGCAAGGAGCAAAAGGGAATTTTAGAGCGAGGTGAATTAGTGTTTGCTGAATTATGTTCACAATGCCATGGAAATGATGGGATGGGTAAGCCGATGGGGAATGGGAAATTGTTAGCGCCGGCTTTGGCAGGATCATTCCGTATTCAACAACATCCGGAATATGCGATACGGGTTATTTTACACGGATTAGAAGGGGCGATAGATGGTAAAACCTATGCGGGTGGTTTGATGCAACCGATGAAAGAACAATCTGACCAGTGGATTGCAGATGTGGTTTCGTATATCCGAAATGGTTTATCAAATGATGCGTCTTTTGTTACTCCACAGCAGGTGGCCGCAATTCGCGCTAACACAAACAAGCAAGCGGGGATGTATAAGTTTGAGTCTTTATTGAAGCAGGTTCCGATGGAATTTGTACCGGACCAAAGCTGGAAATTCTATGCCACCCATACTTCATCCACCCGCGTGGGAGGAAATGCATCGCCTAAAAGCGCCTTTAATTATGAAGGCTGGTCGACGGGTAAAACGCAAGAAAAGGACATGGTTTTCCAAGTGGAATTCCCATCTGAATATACTTTGTCTGAGTTCCATTTTACCTCTACGTCAGGATTTAAAAGAGGCCAAAGACCTGCTGCCGGTGTCACCCCCGAATTCACGCATACCTATCCTCGAAACCTGCAAGTTGAGGCCTCGACGAATGGCTCAGATTGGAAGGTCGTGCAAGCTAACGTGAAAGGAGCGCAAGGGGATAATATCGTGGCGCTGCCACCCACCCGTACTAAATTCTTGCGCTTGAAATTAGCGGAAGGAGTTAACGCGGCAGCGGATGATATTACGCCTTGGTCGATGCGATCGATGAAGATTTATGGATTGCGTTAGGACTTCGCTAATTGCTCTAAAGCAGCGGCAGAGTAACGCGTTCCTTGTACGGCAATTTTAGATGAGGCATCAGCAATCTCTGCGATTTCTGCAGCGCTTAGTTGGATCAAAGCAGCATCAAAATTTTCATGCATTCGATTCAATTTAGTCGTGCCGGGGATGGGTACAATCCAAGGTTTTTGCGCTAGTAGCCAGGCCAAACAAATTTGGGCGGCGGTGGCCTCTTTTTCTTTTGCGAAGCCTGAAATGACGTCTATAAGTGCTTGATTATTCGCTCTTGCCTCTGTCGTGAATCGAGGAACAGTGTTACGAAAATCGGTCTCGTGGAACGTCGTATTTTCATCAATTTTACCCGCCAAAAATCCTTTTCCGAGTGGACTGAAGGGAACAAAACCAATGCCTAATTCCTCTATTGTGGGGATTATTCCCGCTTCTGGCTCGCGGGTCCATAACGAGTACTCGCTTTGTAAAGCTGTTACTGGCATTACGGCGTGCGCCTTGCGGATATTTGCCGCACCTGCCTCGGATAGCCCAAAATGTTTCACTTTCCCCTCTTGGACTAAATCCTTCACTGTCCCCGCGACCTCTTCGATGGGGATATTCAAGTCCACCCGGTGTTGGTAGAATAAGTCGATTGCCTCGATTTTTAGTCTTTTTAATGACTCCTCTGCTACCTTTCGAATATTGGCAGGCGAGCTATTTTGCCCTTTCATTTTGTAGCCGTCGTTCGGGTCTAGGTTAAAGCCGAATTTAGTGGCAATGATAACTTCTCCTTTAAAGGGTGCCAAAGCCTCACCCACTAATTCCTCATTGATAAACGGGCCATAGACCTCAGCGGTATCGAAAAAGTTCACGCCTTTTTCCACGGCCGCCCGGATAATGGCAATCATTTCCTTCTTGTCTTGTGGAGGGCCATAGCCAAAACTCATTCCCATACAGCCTAATCCCAAGGCTGAAACTTCTAATCCACTTTTCCCTAGTTGTCTCTTTTCCATTCGCTTTGACGATATTTCAACGGGCTGATTCCCGTTTGTTTTTTGAAAAATTGATTAAAATAACTTGCCTCATTAAAGCCTAAGGCATCGGCGATTTCAGTGATACTCCAGTCGCCCTGTTTGAGGATCATTTTAGCCTCTTGAGCGACGCGTTCAGCGATCAGCTGGGAGGTGGTTTTTTGGGTCGTTTCTTTTACTGCTCGGTTCAGGTGATTGACATGAACGGAGAGTTGATTTGCGAAGTCGGACGCGGTTTTTAATAAGATGTGGCTGTGTTGTCCCTCAATAGGGAATTGTCTTTCCAGCAGTTCCAAAAACAACATTGATACTTTTTGGTTGGCATTTCCTGGCGCATATTTTGCCGTATTCGCAGGCTCCATTTTCAATGCGGTGTGCATTAATTCAAGAGCTAGACTGCGCAACACATCATATTTATGCAGGTAATCACTTTCAATTTCGCTGAGCATCTTCTCGAAAATCTGCTCAAAATGGGCATAACCTTCAATGCTTAATTCCACCACCGGAATACCCGTGGGCTGGTAGATGGAATAGGCATTAATATTCCCAAATTGGCTAAAGAATAATTGATTAAAGATGCAGAAATAGCCGGTATGGATTTGGTCCGTATTCTCCCATTTGTAGGGAATAAATGGATTCGAAAATACGATCGCTTGGTTCTTTACTTCGATTACTTTATTCGCAAAAAAGATTTTCCCCTGTCCTTTCACGAGTGTTATTTTATAAAAATCCCTGCGTCTGTAGGGAACTGGCTGAGCCGCGGCGCCAATAAATGGGTCTAGTTTGAAGACATTAAAATGCCCCCAATCTTTAGTTAAATTCTCTGGGATCCAGTCGAATTTCCGTTGGTAAAAATCCGTTAGACTTTCGTGCTTGTCCATTTTTAAAATCGTTTCAAGCGTTTATTGAAAGCGTAATTCAAAGCGATATTCCACACGAAATCATCCCCTGGGATTTCGGAGCTAAACCGTTTGTTGATGATGCTGGAGATGGTAAAAGGTAATTTCTTATGCGATAAAGTCAGCATGTCCGTGAAATAATACCCCTGCTTCCCGTCCATATTCAACACATAGATTTGGGGATAAATGCGAAGTGATACATCACGGGTAATGGGAATGTTCGAAATGGTTGTATTTAAAGTCAAGAAATTCGTCCAATTCGTCGCCCCATCGCTGACCCCTTTGGAGACTAAATAGTACATTCCCACACTTACATTTTTTGAAACTTGGTAGGTCGGAATCCATTCCGTAGCGATGTATTGCTGATGTCCTAAAATTGATTTAGGATTACCTTGTGCATCAAACAGGTTCGATGTTCTAAAGGCTACCGAAGGGTGCGCCCCCACATTAAATCTAAATTTCTTCTTGTTGATGGCCTTGTATCTAAACCAAAAAATGAATGACCAAGGCTTTCCCTCCATCGAGAAACGAAGCTGGGGCTCAAAGGCTAAACGACTATTTCCCACCGATAAATCGAAGATCAAAGCTGGTTTCCCTAAGGTAAACATAGGTAATAACGAAATGCCATTATTAGTAGCTGATGCAGCGCCTGAAATGTGGTAAGTACTGTCGGGTTTTTGTGCTCTTGCAACAAATATGGTTAGCAATAGCAACAAGGCGATTTTATGCATCATTCAAACAGACGGGGTTGTTAAAATGCAAATTTGGGCATTTTATGTGAATATTGATTATAATTTTCAAACAGTTTTCTATAATTTTCACGCATTGGATGTATATCGCTTTATCTGTATATTTGATTAATCTAAACCTATAAAAAATATGAAATCAAATCGTAGAAATTTTATCCAATCCCTTGGATTAGGAGCTGCCACTTTAAGTGTAGGCTCGAGTCCTTTGAATTCTCCCACAGCCGTAGCATCCACGGATGACCAGCTGCTGTTTGTAGGCGATAATATCGCCGTTGCCACTACAGAGTATGGTCAAGTGCGCGGCTTTGTATTGCGGGGGATCAACCAATTTTTAGGGATTCCTTACGGAGCCGATACGTCAGGTAAAAATCGTTTTATGCCACCTGTAAAACCAGCGGCTTGGAAAGACATTAAACCCTGTGTTTGGTGGGGAAACACCGCTCCTCAAATTATGGAGAAACGTTATGCCAATGCCTATGCCTCTTTCGTGGATCACTGGAATTACGATGATGTATCGGAAGATTGTTTGAAGTTAAATGTGTGGACTCCTGCCCTTGATTCAGGAAAGCGTCCGGTAGTCGTTTGGTTACATGGTGGAGGATTTACGAATGGAAATGCGATAGAACAAGATGGCTACCATGGGGAGAATTTAAGCCGCTTAGGTAACATCGTTTTCTGTTCGATTAATCACCGTTTAGGGCCTTTCGGATATTCGCATTTAAAGGCAGCCGGAGGTCATCCGCATTCAGGAAATGTGGGCAACCTAGATATGGTGGCTGCGTTAGAATGGGTGAAAAATAACATTGCGAATTTCGGAGGGGATCCGAATAACGTAACCATTATCGGTCAGTCGGGTGGTGGCGCTAAGGTAACGTGCTTAATGAATATGCCAGCGGCAAAAGGCTTGTTCCATAAAGCGGTGGCTTTAAGTGGAACTTCATTAACAGGGGTAAACAAGGACTATGCGGAGAAATTAGGCCTGAAGGTGATGGAGGAAGCGGGTTTAAAGCCAGGTGAAATCGAGAAATTACAACAAATTTCATGGAGAGAATACATTGATATCACGACGCGTGCTGTGGAAAAATTCGCGGAAGAAGCGAAGAAAATGAACATCTCTCGCGGTGGATTTTCGCCGGTTGCGGATGGGGTGACGATGAATGATCAGCCGTTCTTTTCTGATCCGAATCATTTCTCAGCGGACATTCCGTTGATCATTAATACGACCTTCCATGAGTCTAGCCCTAGTCGCACGGATGCGAGTTTAGAAGAGATCACCTTAGCAGGCGTAGTAGAAAAAATCAAGCCTCGATTCGGTGCGGATGCAGGAAAAATTGTGGAGGCTTTTAGCCAAAACTTCCCTAAAGCAAAACCGGTGGAAGTGTGGGCGATGATCCTATCCAATAGAAAAGGAGCCATTGCTGCCGCGGATGCGAAAGTGTCACAACGTAAGGCGCCGGTGTATGTGTCTTGGTTTGGCTGGCAACCACCGCTTTTTGACGGACGTATGCGCGCGTTCCACTGCGATGATATTTGTTTTTGGTTCTACAATACTGACCTGATGTTAACGCATACGGGTGGCGGGAAAAGACCTCGAGC
>CAIVPV010000053.1 GCA_903907915.1 uncultured Cytophagaceae bacterium | reverse complement strand
GTGATTGTGGACAAAGATGGCAACATATCCCTTCGAGGAAAATCTGGGGCCATGATCATGATTGATGGAAAAATTTCCTATTTGACAGGGGCAGATTTAGCGAACTATTTGAAGAATTTACCAGCTGACCAAATCTCTCAACTAGAGATTATGGCCAATCCCTCTTCTCGATATGATGCGGCTGGAACGGGTGGAATCATTAATATTAAATTGAAGAAGAACTCCAATATTGGATTGAATGGTTCGGCCAATGCGACTTTAGCGCAAGGAACCTACCTTCGCGAAAGTGTGGGGGTTAATTTGAATTACCGAAAGAATGGCTGGAATTGGTTTGGAAATGGGTCAGTAGTGGACAGAACTACCTTAGAGCGTAATAATTTAACGCGTTATTTCCGAGCCCAAAACGAAGTTTGGGAGAATGGTTATGCGTTTAAAAACGAGAACCAAACGACTCAATTAAAAGGGGGTGTGGATTGGTATTATTCGAAAAAGACGACGCTTGGGATTTTGGCCTCTGGAAATATTAATCAGTATACTCTTAATAATGGCCTAAATCAAACTATTCAATATACGAGTGCTGGGGCGGCTTTGACACGGCTGAATACCTATAATAATGTGGGAAATCCGAGTCACAATTATGCCGCTAATTTCAATTTTAAGCATGCCTATGACAGCACTGGGCGGGAATTAACGATTGACCTAGATTATGCACGTTTCGAGGATAATAGCGGATCTAACTTACGCTCACAGTTTCAGCGCGGTGATTTTACCGCCTTGCGCTCAGATTCTCTTCTTTTAAATAATGCCAAATCCTTCGTGGATCAATATTCCTTCAAACTCGATTATGTCCTACCCTCCTTCTTGAAATCTAAATGGGGAACAGGTTTGAAATCATCTTATGTGAAAACAGATAACGATTTACGCTTCCAGGGCAAGAATGAAGGGGCACCCGCCTATACTTTTTTGACAGGACAAAGCAATCACTTCGTCTATACCGAGCAAATTCACGCCGCTTACCTAAACACGGAACGCGCCATCGGCAAATTTAGTTACCAAATCGGTTTGCGTGGCGAGTGGACTTTGGCAGATGGATTATCGCAGGCTTATACCGCGAACTCGAAAGATTCCACTTTCCACCGCGATTATGCACAGCTTTTTCCGAGTGCCTTTTTTCAGTATGATCTTTCCAAAAACCATAGCCTCGGCTTTAATTATTCGCGTCGCATCGACCGCCCAAGCTATGGAGATTTAAATCCATTCGTTTTCTTTTTGGACAATTATACCTTCAAAGTGGGTAATCCGTTGTTAACTCCCCAGTTAACAAACTCCATTGAATTCAGCCACACCTATATGGGCGCTTTTAGCACAACTTTGGGCTATAGTTATACCACTAATGTGATTACAGAGATCTTAAAACAAGACACACAGGCTAGGAAATCGTACCAGACGACAGCAAACATGGCGGAGCGAACGAACTATAGCCTTGGTTTTTCTTTACCTATTCCGATTGCCAAATGGTGGTCCAGCAACACGGACATCTATCTCAACCGAGCGGAATTAACGGGTAAAGTTGAAAATACGAATTTGAGCCCTTCGCAAAATATGTTCTATTTTAACACGAACCACATCTTTACCTTGCCTAAAGAATATCGCTTCGAAATCGGCGGAAATTATTTCTCTGGAGGATTAGAAAGTGCTTTTATTTTTGGGTCTGGTGGATCTCTTAATTTAGGTATTCAAAAAACGGTGCTAAACAAACGAGGCGTCATCCGCTTAAATGCACAAGACGTTCTATATACGTCTAATCCAGATGTATTCATCAAATACGGCGACTTGGATATCGTAGTCAAACCGCGCCCTGATTCACGTGTAGTCCGTATAAACTTCACCTACCGCTTTGGCAATATGGCGATCAAAGGGGCGAGGGTGAGATCGACGGGGTTGGATGCGGAGAAGTCGAGAGTCAAGAGTAAATAAAGTCCGATTTTGGACTAGTGATACGAAAATTGACTCGTTTGATTAAACGTAAATCTAAAATTGCGCTGCGCGATAATTTTGTGATTTACATTTAAACAAACTCTCTAATCTAAATACAGAGATTAAAGATTAAAACGAAATGCGTAAAAATATCGCGCAGCGCATTTTTAGCATTCGTTTTGAGCTTTAGTCATCTTCTAAATCAACTTCTTCTTCGTTAACCTTCCTTCTCTCCCTCGCCTCCTTCATCTTCTTGCTCTCAAACTTATAGCTGAATCCGATGTAATAAATGCGGGTTTCTTTCTTGCGTTCGAGGTCGTTGACTAGGCCAAAAGGTCGGGAATCGTAGATGGTTTTTTGGGTATTGAAAATGTCGTTTACACGTGCATTGATGGAAAGCCGGCCAAGATCCTTTTTCAATCCTAAATCTACTGTATAATAGGGATTGATGATGCCTAAAGGATTGATTTGAGTGGATTGATAGATACCAGAGATTTGGGCAGACCAATTGTCTTTCCATTTGAATTGCTGATTTAATCGCGAGTTCCAATTCCAGCGATTTAGGGATACCTCGGTATTATTAATCAAGCCTTGTAAATCGGTTTGAAAGACAGAGGAGCTTAGCGTAATTTTATAGGCTTTAGTTATGGAAAAAGTAGTTAGATTCTCTAATCCCCAAGCACGAGATTTGGAGATATTCTCATAGCGAGTCAAGGTGGTGTCGCCTCCGAGAAAAGTTCTCACCCGGCCTACTAGCCCCGTAATTTCGCGGTAAAATAAAGAATTAGAGACTGATATAGTTTTAAAATCTTTTAGGTGTGAAAGTTCAAAAAGGATTGCCTTTTCAGGCTTCAAAGATGGATTCCCTGAATTCAAATTGAGTGGATCGGCATACGAAATAAATGGATTCAATGATTTGTAACTAGGACGAGAAATACGTGATGAAAGGGCTAATGAGATTGACTCCGAGGTTGAGAAAGGATGCGAAAGTGAAAACGAGGGAAACCAATTTACATAGTTTTGCTGCACATCACCAGAAATTTCGGTGGCCTCAGCCCTCAAACCTGCATCTAAATTAAACAAGTTACTTTTATGGGAATATGAAACATAGGCTGCCTGAATGTGCTCTTCGTAGGTTAATCCATTAGACCGCTTATTGTCGCGCTCATAAATTCCCTCCTTCTGCTTTTCATACAAAAACGAATTTTCGAAAAAACGGGAATTAAAACGGAAGCCATACTCGAAGGAAGTCAATTTAGAAATCGATTTAGTCCAATCGCCTTGTAAAAGAAAGGTAGAATTCGAGCTAGACGCAGAAGATCGTTCGAATCGTTCTGGGATATTGGGATTAGGCGTGTCAAAATCCCCGTAATAATAGTGTTGAAAGAAATCATTTGCGTCTGAACCCTGGTTTTGGATCCATAAAAAATCAATCTTCCCGTTTGCGCTGGGACTATAGGAGAGATTCAAATCGAAGCCTCTATCTTTCCCCTTTTTATCTGCATCCCTAGCGTAAAAACGATCCGCGGCATAGGCAAATTCGCTCTGATTGTAGCGAACTTCCGAATTATGATCCGATGAAAGTCGACCGATTAAGGAAATCCCAATGCTGCGGTCTTTACTAATCGTGTAAACGGAGTTCAATCGGATGGATTGATTGTAATCACGATTGATTTCGTTAGTGGTTTGGGTGATTTGAGAAAAGCCAAAAGCACTCGGATTCTCGCGGTAAAGGAACTGGTAATTGTTGCGGACGTTTTGGCGTAAATTCAAATCCACTAAATGGGTCCAGCGCTTAAATCCTTTAGCATAAGTAGCTGAAAGCGCATATTTATCATTCGTCCCTACATTTGAATTAATGCGTAGCGATTCCGTTTTAGACCCTTTTTTCAAGATAATATTTAGGATTCCGGAACTACCTTCTGAGGGATATTTTGCCCCTGGATTCGAGATAATTTCAATTCGATCGATCTGATCTGCAGGATATAAATTTAGGGCATTCGCACGCGAGGAACTCAAAATTCCGGCTGGTTTTCCATCAAAATAAATAGTCAAATTTTGATTCCCCCGATACGTCACGTTCCCATCACTGGTCACATAAATGGAGGGAATATTACCCAAAACGTCAAATAGATTCCCTCCTAAATTTGTCAAATTCGCTCCTACCTGGTATACCTTTTTAGAGGGATCGCTGGTGATCTCTGAGCGAATTCCTTGCACGCGCACTTCCTGCAATGCTTTATTTCGCAACGTGTCTTTTTGTGCAAAAACGTAGAACGGGAATAAAAGTAAGAGAAACTTATGCATCTAAGTCAAGGGGTCCGGACTCGTTTTCTTTGGAAAAATAAAAGACCCTTAATTGTGCAATTCCTCGCTGATAATCGACTTTCACGACCTGCACCTTATGGATGGGATATCCTGTACGCTCTGATAAATCTTTTAACAAATCCACGCGCTCAGCAGGCTTAATTAAGCCGAGATTATCGTAGTTCAAGGTTTGGAAATTCTCATGTGTTAATTGCAAGGTTCGTCCTAATAAAAAAGTCATCGCGACTAAGACCGAATTGGCTACCAAAAGCATCTCTAAATTCACTAAGGAGGCTAAAGAATTAATGATTCCGAGCGTCACCACTAAGAAAAAATAACCCATTTCGCCGATCGGAACGGTGACCGTACGGTAACGAAACATCGAAAACAAAGCAAATAATCCAAAGGCAAAACCAAATTTCAAATCCGCCTCCGCTAACAGGTAGCAAAGCACAAAAAGGATGGTATTAAATAAGAAGAAAGTGAAAACGAAGTCGTTATTCCGGTATTTAGGATAATAGATGAAACGCACCACGATGAACGTAAAAATCAAATTTAGTGCGTACCTAAGTAGGAAGTTTTCTAGCATATATTCTTATTTATCTTCAAATATAACCATTTCAGCTTATCTGCCCTATCAGTTGATTCATCAATTTAATACCTGCATTCATCTACATGCGACAATAATCATTTATTTAACGCGTTGAAAAGTCTATATTGCAAAATAAATCCCTAAATAGAATGGAAAACAAAATTAAAAGACACGAATTTTTAAAGTCTCTAGGTTTAAAAGGCGCCTCCCTTTTAGCCGTTTATTGTGGAGCCACTGCTCTTTCCTCTTGTTCCAATGAGTCTGTAACTCCAGCCAGCAGCGCTGATTTTACCTTAGATCTTACGAATGCAACTTACAGTAAATTAAACACGGTTGGAAATTATGTGATTGCGAATGGAATTGTCATCGCTCGTGTTTCCAGCACAAGCTTCGCCGCGGTTACACAGGTTTGTTCGCATGAAAATAAGGCGAATGTCATTTACAGCGGTGGTGGTTTTTATTGCACACAACACGGGGCTACTTTCACCACCGCAGGAGTGGGAACAAACGCTAATGGAAGCAAAGGAATTAAAGCCTATCAAACAGCTTTATCAGGTACTACACTTCGAATTTATTCCTAATGAAAAAATTACTCTTTCTACTTTTTTGTGGCACACCATTATTTGCCCAGAATGACCTTTTAGACATGCTCGAAAAAGAGGATGCAAAAAAGACCACTTTCACACAGGCTACTTTCAAGGGTACGCGACTAATTAACGGGCAAACCGTGGAAACTCTCGCAAAGAATCATTTGAATTTTTGGATTTCACATCGTTTCGGCTCTGTGAATTCAGGTTTTATTGATAATTTTTTTGGTTTAGATGAAGCTAAAATTCGTTTAGGCCTCGAATATTCCCTGACAGATCGAATCCTAATCGGTGCGGGTCGTTCGACCATCGAAAAAACCTATGACCTGTACGCTAAATACAAAGTGCTCGCCCAATCTAATAAGATGCCCGTGACTGCTACACTTTATGGCGGTATGACCACGAATACTATGCCCAGCGGCTACACGACTTCGAGCGGAAATGTGATGCGTTACCAAAATAATTTACAACGCCAATCCTATTTTGGTCAACTTCTTATCGCCCGCAAAATCAGTGATAAACTTTCTTTGCAACTGATGCCCACCGTTTTGCATAACAATAAATCAGAATCAATTTATCTAGACAATAACCTGCTTTCCATGGGTTTCGGAGGTCGTTATAAATTGACTAATCGCTTCAGTGTCTCTGCAGAATACTATAAAAACATCGTCGATAAAGAAGATTACGAGGAGGGTGCTGGCGTGCCTTATCCCTACCAAGATTCATTTTCAGTAGGTGTAGATATCGAAACAGGCGGACACGTTTTTCAATTGCACATGACAAATTCCAGAGGCATGACAGAAAAACATTTTATAGGCCAAACCCTAGGCACCTGGGGCGCTGGCGACATCTTTTATGGCTTTAACATGGCCCGTACTTTTAGTTTAGAACCCAAGAAAAAGAAATGAAAAATACCCTACTTTTAGCGCTTTTATTTATTGGATTTCAATCGAAAGCGCAATTATACATGACTACTACAGGGGAGGTTTCTTTCTTTTCCAAAACTCCGATGGAAGACATCGATGCCGTCAATAAAACCGTTTCCAGTATTATCAATACGGCAACGAACGAAGTAGCGGTCCAAATGCGCATCACCAATTTTGTGTTCCCTAATAAATTAATGCAGGAGCACTTTAATGAG
>CAIVPV010000052.1 GCA_903907915.1 uncultured Cytophagaceae bacterium | reverse complement strand
TTCGCGCTCGGCACGATCCGTAGACTCTAGGAGAGCGCCTGCTTGTTGCATGGTTTTCTCTTCGCCTTTTATGGTTACCATTAAAGCACCCGTCAAGGCGCCGTAATTGGTTTCTAAATTCTGTAACTCCGTAAATAAAGGGATATTCTCCTCGCGGAAGATCTCAATCGCTTTTTTCATCCCTCGCAACATCACCGGAAAACCGGTTTCAGTCAGCTCGCTGACGAAAGGACTTTCGATCACTTTCTTGTTCCAAGCGTCATCGAAAACAGAGGCGTTTGGCATGATTTCATTGACGAATTGTGCGTAGCTTGTTTGCAAAGTCTCGTTTTGGTTATCGCAAGACATCTTGATATAGCGCCACGCGAAGTTTTCCGACAGATAGGACTCTAATTCTGAGCGGTTCGTGCAGAACGCCTTCAGATCAGTAATGCTTGAAATCTGCGTCGCGCTTAATTTCTCAAAATAGGGCAATACCGATTCCCAGGTACTTAATTGAAAATCTGCCGGCAAAAATGTTCTCTTTTTCATATTAATCTAAGTCAATCACCACTCCCGCGCTCAATGGATGAGCCACACAGGTTAAAATATAGCCCTTGTCGATTTCGCCAGGGGTTAAACCGTCTTCTTCATCCATTCCCACTTTACCACTTTTGCAAAGACCCATGCAAGCTGTGCACATGCCCGCTTGGCAGGAATAAGGGATGTCGATATCGGCTTCTAAAGCCGCCTCTAAGATGGTTTCGCTGGGCTGAACCGTTATTTTATGTTCTTTTCCTTCGTAGATCAGGGTTACTTCCTGCGTTTGTAACGAGCCATCCTCTTCCGCTTGCTCCATCGCTTCACTTGCCACCACCCCAAAAGATTCTTGGTGAATTTGGCCCTCAGGCACATCAAACATGTGTAATGAGGATTGAACTTCGCTCATCATTCCTTGCGGTCCGCAAAGGTAATAATGTGCCGCTGCGATATCTAATGCTAACTCTTGTTTTAAATAATAGACGATGGAGGCTTGGTTAATACGACCTTTCAAGCCTGGCCAATTCGCCGCGGGCTGAGAAATGACGTGCAATACTTTCAGGCGGGACGAATAGGAGCCTTCCAGTGTGTCTAAGACTTTTTTAAAGATGATTTGATCTTCGTGGCGAGAACCATAAATCAGATGAACCTTCGACAAAGGCTCCCCGTGGAGAATGGTTTTAATCATCGAAAGCAAGGGAGTAATACCTGATCCAGCTCCTACGAAGACGTAGTTTTTAGAAGCAGAGGGATCTGGTTCCACGGAAAAATTCCCCATCGGTTCCAATACCTCCAGGCTATCGCCTTCTTTTAACGTATCGCATAGAAAGTTAGATACTAATCCGCCTTCGATACGTTTTACGGTGATCGCTGGGGACATATCGGTCTTGGAAGAAGATGATAGACTATAACTTCGTCGCACTTTTTTGCCCTCTATTTCCGGAATAACGGTTAAAAACTGGCCAGATAAATAATGCAACGCATCGTGAATCGGTTGCCAAAAATGGATCGTCTTCGTATCGATCGTCTCGTCTGTAATCTCTTTAATTTTTAAATGCATAATGCGTCATTTAATCGTTGATCACCGTTTTTATCCACTGGACGGCACTCGGTCGACTTTCGTTATGCAGTCGATCAAAGGCCGTTACGGTAAATCCATAACCCGGTATCAGCTCATCTTGTTTCAAAATTACTTCATTTGCCTTTCCTTTGAAAATGATGTTCTTAGGATCGTCTAGGTATTTTTTATCCTGTTTAGGAATTCGATAGACGACATAATAGGCCACCGGATCTTTATCATCCGATTCTTCCCCTGCTTCCCAGGTCAGTTTCTTATGGGCTAAAAATACTTGCGTGGGCGCATGAGGGGCTATACTATCTAGCCAAGGTGTGGTGGGCAATAAAGCCTGATCCGCAAAATAATTTCTGCGTAAGGTGTCTCTAAATGCCTTCGTATTTTTTGTCAAAGAAGTCGAACTATAAAAAATTAAGCCCTGTCCATTAGACATACTTCGGCTGATCTCCACCTGCTTTTTCATCTCCTTATTTGTCCACATATCCGCTAAATGATAGGACGCCATTCCGAAATAAACCGGTTTCCCATACGAGTGTTCATTCCACCAATCTGCTAATGTTTTAAAAGGCGCCACCCGATGTGCCGTATCCCAATACAATTGCGGAGCAATGTAATCTAACCAGCCTTGCTTTAACCAATGATCGGTATCTGCATATAAATCATCATAAGATTGCAAGCCTCGCGAAGTGGGTGAGCCATTGATCGGATCATTTTTCTTGTGTCGCCAAATCCCGAAAGGACTAATTCCAAACTTGATTTTCGAATTGGTACTTTTAATCGTCTCTGAAATC
>CAIVPV010000051.1 GCA_903907915.1 uncultured Cytophagaceae bacterium | reverse complement strand
GCTGCATTTTTAGGACTTATTCTTATCGCAGGAATGTCCTTTAAAGATGCGCTGCCTACCTATTTGCAAATTCCATTAGACAGTAAAATGACCGTTGTTTTAGGAACATTAAGTATCGTGGGAATCGGTTATTTACTACATAAAATTCGAGCCAAATGAACACCTTGCCGCGCGGTTTTATTCCAGTCATGCTAACCCCGTTTAACGACGATTTATCGATCGATTTTGCGACTTTACGCGCGCTATGTGATCACTATATCGACAACGGAGCGGTCGGGCTTTTTGCGAATTGCTTATCGAGTGAGATGTATGAACTAAGCCCTTCTGAGCGTTTAGAGGTGATCCATACAGTGGTAAATCAAACGGCGGGGCGGGTGCCGGTGGTGGCGACGGGAACCTTTAGTGGAAGCATCGAAAAGATGGCTGATTTTTCGAATCAGGTATATGCCCTAGGGGTCGATGCGGTCATCGTTTTGAATAATCAATTTGTTAGCGCCGAAGAATCGGATGAGCTCTTTTTAGCCCGAATTCATCAATGGATGAATTTGACGCCGGGCGTGCCTTTTGGCATATATGAATGCCCTATACCTTACAAAAGATTGGTTTCGATTCCTGTTTTAACGGAGCTATTAGCTTCGGGCCGCCTCTGTTACCACAAGGATACGTCATTAAATATAGATCAAGTAAAGGCAAAAATTCAGGCGGGAATGGGGGAGCGATTCGGTGTTTACGATGCCTATATGGTGCATGCCAAAGCCTCCTTAGCCGCTGGCTCGATGGGTCTTTCCTGCATTCAAGGAAACTTTTTCCCGGATTTAATTGCCGCTTTCTGCTCTCATCCTACCGATGAATTTCAGGCATTTTTGACTGAAAATATGGACCTAATGCATTCCGCCTACCCCACTAGCGCTAAATATGTTTTGCAAAAACAGGGCTTCCCTATTTCTTTAGCAACGCGACGAAAAGTAGATCCTTTAAAAGAGTCGCTGAAAGCAAAATTAGACGAATTGCTTACATCAACTTCTCGGTATCGATCTCCATAAAATCCTCCACAAGTGGAATGAAATAATCCTTCACGAATGCGTCGTGCTGAGGATGAATTGAATAGGCCTGGCAAATGTCATTGTTTGCAAAATCCATCGAGAACCCGTATTTGAACTTATTTTTGGAGCTGGTTTGGCGCGAAACCTCCATGTTTTCTACTCCGTTAATTTCTTCTAAAGATTTAAGCGCCACAAAAAATGCGTGTTTCTGCGATGCTGAAACCGTTGCTTTAAAATTAAAAATGCCTGCGTGTCGAATGCTCATTATCATAGGGTTTAGGTGCCAAAAATACAGAATTTGGGCTGATTTATTAGCAAAAAGCCCCTTTATCTTGTAAATTGAGGTAAAATCTAAACCTATGAAAAGACGTCACTTTATTGCCTCCGCTGGTTTATTGGCTAGCACCGGAACAGTCGCAAAAGCAGCTGCGAAAAAACCCTTATTACACCACGTGTTTTTTTGGCTAAATAACCCTGATTCCGAAGAGGATAAACAACAATTAATTAAGGGATTGAAGGCCTTAAAAGGTATTCCGTCTATCAAAGAAATCCACATCGGTACTCTGGCTTCTACCGAAAAACGCGAGGTGGTAGACACGAGCTGGGATGTTTCAGAGTTGATGTTTTTCGATGACGAAGCAGGCCAAAAAGTGTACCAAGATCACCCCATCCATGTCGATTTCGTGAAAAACTATGCGCACTTGTGGAAAAAAGTAATCGTGTATGATGCGGTAGATGCCTAGATAAATTTGTTCCCAAATCCGTAAACGGAACAAATAGACAACCATAAACACGCAAGGCGATTCTGAAATCCACTTTCTTTGGCAAAATTATTAACCTTAAACAACCAAAGAAATGAAAAAAATCATTCTATTATTCGCACTTGCGGGATCAATCTTCGCTTGTACTAAAAAAGAAGACGGTGCTGCAGCATCTGCTGGTGCTAATGGCCAAAGCGGTATCACGTTTGATAGCACGGCTAACACAGAGCTTGTTAAAAAATCGACGAAGGCAATTGAGACTGGAGACACTGCTGCTTACCGATCAACGTATGCTCCAGATGTTGTTTTCCACGACAACTTAGATTCAATGGGACTTGACGGAAATATGCAGATGTTTAAGTTATTTGCTGAAAAAGGCGTTAAAGTAAAAGTGGATTTTGGTCCGATTTGGGAAACTCAAAATAACAAGGCTGACAAAAAAGGAATCACGAACTATGTAATTTCTTATCAAGTGATCACCCTTTCAAAAGGAGACAAATCAATGAAAACTTTGATCCATTCTGTAGATGCTATCAAAGATGGTAAACTAGCAGAAGAGTGGTTAGTATATGACAGAGCAGCGATGTCTGAAATGACAAAATAGTAGAACAAATTACACGGGTTTAACCAATCTAATCCATGGAAAATCCCTAATTTGATAGTAGACTTAATGTTAAACACCAGCGCCGATCGAATCATTTTCGATTAGCGCTGGTGTTATTTTATATAGAGCAATTACCCTAAGGCTTTTCTACCCATCGCATCCGGATTATTCACGAGTGCACAGGCATCATCGAGAATCATCGTCTCCCCATTTTCCTTCGTGTAAGGCTTCCAAGAAGGAAGGCCGCCGCCGTTTGGATTACCTGTTTTTATGAAGTTCAAGAAGGACTTCGCCATCTTCGAAGAAAGGGCTCGAGGTCTTTTCCCGCCACCCGTATGCGTTAACATCAGGTCAGTATTGTAGAACCAAAAACAAATATCATCGCAGTGGAACGCGCGCATACGTCCGTCAAAAAGCGGTGGTTGCCATCCGAACCAAGACACATACACCGGCGCCTTACGTTGAGACACTTTCGCGTCCGCAGCAGCAATGGCTCCTTTTCTATTGGATAGGATCATCGCCCACACTTCCACCGGTTTTGCTTTAGGGAAGTTTTGGCTATACGCCTCCACAATTTTGCCTGCATCCGCACCGAATCGAGGCTTGATTTTTTCTACTACTCCTGCTAAGCTGATCTCTTCTAAGCTCGCATCCGTGCGACTAGGGCTGGACTCGTGGAAGGTTGTATTAATAATCAATGGAATGTCCGCTGAGAAATGATTCGGATCAGAGAAAAACGGTTGATCATTCATTGTCACCCCATCCGCAACCGGCGAAAATCCACCGCGAGAGATGTTCATTTTCTTCGCTTCTTCCG
>CAIVPV010000050.1 GCA_903907915.1 uncultured Cytophagaceae bacterium | reverse complement strand
TTTCGATTTGCCTTAGAAACCGCTTTCCTAGATTTCGCTAAACCATTTACAAATGAATTCGCCCGAGGAGAAAAATCCCTCCCCATCAACGGACTCATCTGGATGGGGTCCGCCGAATTTATGCGCGCGCAAATCGATCAAAAATTACAACAAGGTTATTCTTGTTTGAAATTAAAGATAGGTGCCATTGATTTTGAGACTGAACTATCCCTTATAAAAAGCATTCGATCCCGGTTTTCCGCAGAGGAATTGACTTTGCGCGTCGATGCAAACGGTGCTTTTTCCCCAGCTGAGGCTCCTTTCAAACTGGAAAAATTAGCCGCTTTCAATCTTCATTCCATCGAACAGCCCATAAAAGCCGGACAGCCTGAGGAAATGAGAAAACTTATAGCTCAGCAAATTCTTCCCATCGCATTAGACGAAGAATTGATAGGGATGCAAGATAAATCGATTGCCTCGTTCATCGACCCCGATTATATCATCCTTAAGCCTAGCTTTTTAGGAGGTATTCAAGCGACTCGAGATTGGATCGATTGGGCCTCAAAAAATGGCAAGGATTGGTGGATCACGTCTGCTTTAGAATCCAATATAGGCTTGCAAGCCATCGCCCAATTAACCGGGGATTATGACGTCAAAATTCCACAGGGCTTAGGAACTGGACAATTGTATACAAATAATTTCGCCTCTGGTCTTTCCATCGAAAAAGGAAATATCAGTTTTGACCCAACATTTCCAAGGGAATCTCCGTTTCAGCCCCTATCTTTGTAAAAAATAAACACTACTTATGAATACGATTGACGAGTCAATGATTGCCATCTTAGAGAAGCGCTTAGAATTGAGTAAGTTAAACTACTCTGATGAATCCTACGATGACGTAGAGGAGATGCTTCATGATTTAGAAGATGATTTCAATGAGAAATACGGAGATCAATTAGAAGACATCTTAGAGAAGGTGCATTTAAAACATTGTCCAGAATCAGACGTATTATTACCTACGGCCTATTTAGCGAAGAAATTCGTGGAGACGGCTGATGGAGAAATAGAAATAGGAAAGAAAGAAGGCGTTCAAGTAGAATGGGTAGAAGATCCCGATGCAAACGCCCGCTTAGTTTTACTTCCGGCTCCTACGCGTGTACTCTTAATGAGTCCGAAGGGAATCGAAATTGTTTGGGAAACAAAATAAACATAAAAAGGGGCTCGCGAGCCCCTTTTTTTATATCCAGTCTATTCCTTTTTTCAGTAGATCAAAGGTCGCCTGACCTTCCGGAAATACCTTCGAATCATACATATATTCCCAAGCGGCCATAGGTGGCAAACTCATCAAAATCGACTCTGTCCGTCCGTTCGTCTCCAAACCAAATTTAGTTCCTCTGTCGTGCACTAAATTAAATTCAACATAGCGGCCTCTGCGAATGTATTGAAACTCTTTCTCTGCTTGCGTGTAGCTACGCGAAGCATTTAAGCGCATCAAATGACTATAAATAGGCTCAAATGACTCTCCAATGGCTTTGACAAACTCAAAAACCGTTTCTTTATCGCCTTTGATGTAATCAAAAAAGATCCCACCGATACCGCGTGTTTCCTCGCGGTGCGGGCTGTAGAAATAATCATCTGCCCACGTTTTGTATTTCGGATAAAAAGCCAAATCAAAGCGATCACAAACCGCTTTCAATTGCTCATGGAACCATTTTGCTTGTTCTGGGATGATAATGTGCGGAGTTAGATCGATAC
>CAIVPV010000049.1 GCA_903907915.1 uncultured Cytophagaceae bacterium | reverse complement strand
TATATCCAAGCATCGTTAAAAACCTCTTTTAACCTAAGCATTTGAACAAACAGAAACCAGCCCTATTTAACCAGAAAGACTTATTCGCCTACTTTGTGGTGGCAGGATTAGGGGCTTGTGTTCAACTTTTAGCCGGTGGATTGATTAAAGATTGGTTCCGCGTATCCTACGAAGACTCTATCCTTCCAGCCTATTTTATCGCCTTAGTAGTCGGATTTTTCTTGACAAAACTTTTCGCATTTAATGCTCGCCAAAGCCAGCAAACCAGGCGCGAGATGTTCAAATACGTCTTAGTCGCTAGCTTTTCGGGTGGAATCACCTGGATTTTCAGCACCATTCCATACGAATTCATTCACGCCCGCTACCCAGATTTCTATTTACACATACCCTATTCTGTCAAGAAATTGAATATTACCCAAATCGGGACTACCTTCCATGGAATGGGATATAGCTTCATCTCTAATTATATCTTACACAAGACTTTCACCTTTAAGTCCAGTGGATTCTACGATCGCTTCAAAGATCTAATAAAATAGGACTTATCTAATTTAGCTGTTTGGCTAAGCCTTAATTCTTAAGGATTCTTAAGTCAAATATGCGCCGTATAGGCACATTTTCATAATTATTACCCCATTCCTTAAAAAAATCTTAAAAAATTATTTGCATTTATTTGTACTTATAAAATAATGCCGTAGATTTGTGACTCAAACCTTAAACAAAATAAGAAATGAAAAAAGTATTCGCTCTAGCTTTCGTTGCTGCAATGGTAACTTTAGCATCTTGTGGTGAGAAGAAAGCAGAAGCTTCTGCTGATTCTGCAACTGTTGATTCTGCTGCTGCTGCTGCACCAGCTGATTCTGCTGCTGCTGACACTGCTGCTGCTGACACTGCTGCTGCTAAATAATTTTAGCACAACGATCAGAAAAAAGTCCATCGCATGCGATGGACTTTTTTTATGCCTATTATCAAGATGAAGAATAAAAAGATAGATTCTTTTTTTGATCACTTCCCTCCCAAAGTAGCGGAATACTGCTTTCAGCTTTGGCATGATTATTCTTTTAACTTTATCGTCAGCAAATCCCGGGATTCTAAACTAGGGGATTATCGATTTAGTCCAATAAAAGGCCACCAGGTCACCGTTAATCACAACCTCAATCCTTACGCCTTCCTAGTAACCTATATCCACGAAGTAGCACACCTAACAACCTATTTAGCGCATAAGAATAAAGTGCTTCCACACGGACAAGAGTGGAAATCCCAGTTCTATGTACTTTTCGAACCGATTTTAGATGAGGAATTGCTCCCTGCAGAACTCGTCAAAGTCCTAAGCGCTTATTTAAAAAATCCGGCGGCATCCTCTACGGGCTACCAACCTTTAGTCGATATATTGAAAACATTTGATATAGAGTCCCCAGCTGGTATTCCTGTTCATGAATTAGCAGAGGGTACGGCCTTTCAACTAAAAAACCTTTCCTTTATCAAAGGGAAACTTCGTCGAACACGTTACATTTGCAAAGAAATTAATTCAGGCCGAAATTACTTGGTTGCCAAAAATGCGCACGTGTTACCGATTGACATTTCTTAACATTTGTTTACTCCTGCTTTTGGCAGCCTTTACAGGACATGCTCAAAGCTCGGTTTTAGCTAGCGGCCGATGGCTAAAAGTCGGCATCACCCAATCCGGATTTTACCAAATCACCCCATCCTGGCTATCAAAACTAGGCCAAAAAGCAACTCAAATCGGTGTATATGGACACGAAATAGGAGAATTACCGCAAGCCAACTCGACTTCACGACCTATTGACTTACAACCTATACCTTTTCTGAAAGAAGGAGAGACTATTGTTTTTTACGGTGAAAAATTTGAACATCACTACAGCGACACTACTTTTTATTTCATCCGATTAGATGATCCCGCGCCGAAAGCAATTACGGAAATATCGGTCGCTGCAGGTTCGGCCGGGCAGACTGTTGATTATGGATTAAGCCGATTTCATTACGAACCTGAAACCTATAACCTTTTGCAATCGGGACGAGAGTGGCTGGGGGATGGATTTTTTGGCAATGTAAACCGAACTATTCAATATCCTTTAACAGATTATAAAACGGGTCTTGCTAGCGTTCTATCCGGTAAACTTGCCTCCTCTTCCGTCGCTCCAGGAACCTTCAATTTTTCCATTCCAGGAAATACGATTAATCCTATGGTGTTTCCAGCCACCACGGGTGGGCGCTACGACCAGAAAGCTTTTGTTCAAAACTTTTCTGCGCGCGTCATTCCAGAGATAAAAGACCAAAACTGGACGTGGAACTTAGCTTATTCCAATACGACAGGCTCAGGTTACCTTGACTATATCGACCTCGAATACCCGCGAAAATTTAATGCGCTAAACGAAAATCCGCATTATATATTAGCCAATAAGTCGGATTCCTCCTTCACTATTTCGATTCAAAATTTACAGGCTAATCACCAAATTTGGCTAAAAAAAGCAGGAAATAGCTGGAAAAAAATAACCCAAACCTCCGCGAGCCTAGCCCTAAGTCAGGTATCCCCCGGAACTGAACTGTTGATTTTCAATCCATCGAAAGCATCCGATCCGAAAACAGGGGAAATCATCCCGAATCAGTCTATTCGAGCAGATGCTTCGGCAGATTTACTCATCATTTCTAGTCCATCCATCCTCCCTGCTGCAAAACTCTTAGCGGCTTATAAAAAGTCGAAAGGAATCAGTACAAAAACCTATTCGACTCAGGAAATTTTTCATGAGTTTTCTGCCGGAAAATTGGATGTGACGGCTATTCGAGATTTTATTCGATTGAAGAAACCTCGCTACGTGCTTTTTTTTGGTGATGCGTCAGTCGATTATAAAGGCATAAATAAGGTCGCCACGGCTTCGGAACGATTGAATTATGTGCCCAGCTATGAAAGTAGGGAATCCTTACAACCCTTGCAGACCTATGTGTCAGATGATTATTTCGGGATATTGGGAGAGAATCAAGGAGAATGGCTCGAAGGTAATGACGCTACAAATGAAGCCTTATCGGTAGGCATTGGTCGGATTCCAGCCAGATCCTTTGAAGAAGCAAATACGGTAGTGAATAAACTTATTAGTTATGAGTCCCAAAATCGCAAACAGCCCTATCGGTTCGCTTGGCTAGCCGATGATGGCGATTCAAATATTCACGTGCAAGATGCGGAAGACTTCGCTGCGTTAATCCCTGAGGCATTCCAGGTCCAAAAAACCTATATCGATCAATTTTCTCAAGAAGTAGCTAACGGAATTTATACGTCTGCCGCTGGCAAAAAGGCAAGCCTCGACTTATTTAACCAAGAGGCTGATTTTATACATTTCTTAGGTCATGGATCAGAATCAGCTTGGACAGACGAAAAAGTCATTACCAATAACGAATTACAAAACCTGAAAAACAGCCAACACTTGCCCATCCTTTTAACGGCTACATGCCAGTTTGGGCGTTTCGATGATCCTAATCAAATGTCTGGCGCAGAAATTAGTCTATTGTCGAATCAGGGGGGAGCCATTGCACTTATTTCGACGACAAGACCCGTTTTTCAGAGTAGCAATTATCTATTCGGGCAAGCATTTTATAGACAATTAACTAATCATCTAAATACTACCGATTACCGCTTAGGGGATTTATTCAGAGATGCTAAAAATGACAGTCAATCTGGTGTTATTAACCGCAACATCACCCTTTTAGGTGATCCTTCGCTAAATCTACCTTGGAATCAAAAACAGCTGAGTATTAAAATAGACACTTTGTCCTCTGGTTTAATCCAAGGGCAAACCACCCCCAGCATCGATGGAGAAATCCAAGTATATTATTACGGGGAAGAGCGATCCGTGCAAACTTTGGGAACAAAAACAGATAAATACAACTACCGCATCCCTGGAAACCTAGAAGGCACGCACGTTGCCACCGTCCAAAAAGGCAAATTCAGTCTAGCTAACCTACCTGCGTCTCGATTAAAATGGATTGCACGTACTGCCACAGAAAACTACGGAGGCGGAATGCGAAGTGTATTGAAAGCGAGTTCAGAGGCAAAAGAAAGCACTCCTCCCGTGCTTTCCGCAAGCTTATTAAACGAATCTAATCCACAAGCTTGCTCCCCTAATCCAATCTTAAAAATCAACATAACAGACGCCAGCTCGCTTCGATTTGTGGGACCTAAAGGCGAATTAGCTTATTTGACCGTAAACGACACCTTAAAAATTCCTATCGCCAATCTTTTTTCACCCGACTTGAATAATAGCAAACAAGGAACACTCCTTTTCCCGTTTCAATCTTTAAAACCTGGAAATTATCGAATTAAGGCGAATTGTTTTGACCTACATACGAATCAGGGATTTTGTTCGTTTGATTTCACGGTTTCCTCTTTAACGAAAGAGAATAGTTCGCTGAGAATTTATCCTAATCCAATGACAGAACGAAGTAATTTCTCCTTTATTCAAGAGAAACGTTGGACGAGCTACTTCTACAAACTAAAAATTTATAGTAACTTAGGGAAACAAATTTTAGAGAAAACCGGCTTGGTTCCTGGAAGCGATTCTGTCAACCAAACTTTCTCGATAGATTGGAGTGCAGAGGAGAAAAACCAATTAGATTTTATCAACTACTATCAATTAGAATTAACTTACGATACGGGAGCTCCATTTCAAAGCTTTAGCGGTCGTATAGGAAATATAAAATAGCCCATGAAACATTTAGTGACCCTGATTTTATGTACACTAGGATTTAATTCCATCGCTCAAACGACTTTAGTTTCTGGCCAAATCAATGCTGGACGAATTCCTACCCCCACCCTGCTATTCTTAAATGTAGCACCTGATGCGCGTTCTGCTGCAATGGGGGACGCGGGAGTGGCCTTGTCAGTAGATGCCAATGCCATTCGCTGGAATACGGCAAAATTAGCAACCACAGATAAGAAAATGGGGTTTTCCATGTCCTATACGCCTTGGTTACGCAACCTAGTCAACGACATGGCACTCTATAACATAGCGGGCTATACAGTGACGAAGAAGAATTTAGTCTTTGGCTTTTCGGTCGATTATTTTGATCAAGGGATGTTCCAAGCGACTTTAGATAATGGAACAAGTGCAGGTAATTTTAATTCAAAAGAATTTGCGTTAGGTATTTCGCACGCTAGAAAATTATCGCCGGCACTTTCTTTAGGAATGAATTTGAAATACATTAATTCGAATTTATTAGGCAATTACCAGGGTGGCGGAGGAATTAGCAATGCCTTGAAGCCGGCCGAAACGGTGGCAGCGGACATCTCCGTCTTTTATTCGAAGCCCACAACGGCCCCATGGAAATATAGCTATGGTCTTACGCTTTCAAACATATCAGGTAAGGTAACCTACGGTGGATCGGAGAAGAACTTTATTCCTACGAATTTACGTGTCGGTATGGCGGCCACCCATGAAATAGATGATTTAAATAAGTTAACCTTTACGGTGGACTTCAATAAGCTGATGGTTCCTACTCCTCCTGCCTACGTAAATGGGAAAATGGTAGGCACGGATCCTGCGACGGTTTCAGCGATTGGCGGAATTTTCGGATCCTTGTTTGATGCTCCGGACGGGATCAGTGAAGAGATGAAAGAAGTTACGACGTCGATAGGAGCAGAATATTTATTTAATAATTCTTTTGCCTTACGAACAGGCTATTTTAATGAGAGTGAAATGAAGGGAAATCGCAAGTACTTTACCTTTGGTGTAGGCTTTAAGATGGACTCGAAATACGGTCTTGACTTTGCTTACTTAGTCCCTAGTGGACAAGGGAGTCCACTTGCGAATACCTTACGTTTAACGCTCATTGCGGGCATTAATTAGCCCGTTAAATAATATGTTAGATCGCAGCATTGCCCCAGCCGCCTATCCGGTGGATAAAATTTTATTCCCTACACCTAATCAGTTCACCTTAGCGAATGGAATTCAGGTTTGGGTAGTTTCTGCTGGCGAACAGGAGGTTTTTAAATTTGAATTAAGCACCAAAGCAGGGGCGATTCATAGCTCTTTAGCGGGATTAGCGGGCATGACGGCTTCTCTGATGAAACGAGGAACGTCTACCCATTCAGCGCAAGCTATAAATCAAGATTTTGATTTTTTCGGCGCATTTTGGGATATACAAGCCGGTTTAGACCACGGCACTTTCACCGTTTATGGCTTAAATAAGCATTTCGAATCTTTAATACCGATTGTGGCAGAAATTCTACAGGACGCTATATTTCCCGCTGACGAAGTAGAAAAAGAGATTGAAATTGAGCGTCAAAAAACGAAGCTAAATTGGGAGAAAACATCCTATTCAGCGAGCCAAAAATTTAGAGCACAGATTTTTCCAAACGATCCTTATGGCCGTTTCACTAGGGCAGATGATTTTGATTGTTTAGATCAAAAGGTAATTGTTCAGCAGTTTGAAGCTACTTGGAAAACACAGCAACCGGTCATTTTCCTTTCCGGAAAGATTTCAGAGGAGCAGATCAAATTTTTAGATCAGACCCTAGGACAAATTTCGTTTAGTAGTCCGGTGATTCACATACCAACCCTTCAGGCTGCGCCTAAGCCCCTAAAAATAAGGGAAGAAAAAGAGGGATCCGTTCAGAGTTCCATTCGTTTCGGTCTGCCTGCCATTTCAAGAGCCCATCCGGACTATTTTAATTTTAGCTTGATGAATACCGTTTTGGGTGGCTATTTTGGATCTAGATTGCAGAAAAATATCAGAGAAGACAAAGGATTCACCTATGGCATCTCCTCCAGCTTAGCCCCTTATCCGCGCGGC
>CAIVPV010000048.1 GCA_903907915.1 uncultured Cytophagaceae bacterium | reverse complement strand
GACCTTTGTTACGTTTAATCGTCTAATTTTCTTTACCTTTGGGCATAAATTACCCGATTCTATGTCTAATCCCAGCAAGCTTACGGCCTTAATTAATGCCCGTTGCCCACACTGCCATGAGGGCCGCCTGTTTAAATACAAGTGGTGGAATGTGTTCAATTTCGCCCAAATGCACGAACACTGTCCCTCCTGTGATGTTCGCTACGAAGTAGAGCCAGGATTTTTTTATGGTGCCATGTATATTTCCTATGCCTTCACGGTGGGAATTATGTTAGTAGGCGGAATTTTAGTCTTTAATTTCCTTAACGATCCTCCCGCAATGGGCTATGTAGTGCCTATTACGACTGTTTCACTGCTGCTAGTGCCGTCTAATTTTAGGACGGCTCGGGTATTATTTATACATTGGTTCTCTGGTTTAAAATACGATCCAAGCGCTGCTGCTAAGCATGAAAATTCTTGATTATTACATTTTAAAGAAATTTCTGAAGACCTACGTTTTCGCCGTTTTCATCATTGTATTAATTGTGATGGTGATTGACTACACGGAGAAAATCGACGATTTCATCCGAAAACAAGCACCTATTCGGGAGATTCTCCTTGATTATTATCTGAATTTCATTCCCTATTGGGCCTCCTATATCAGTCCACTGATGGTCTTTATTGCGACCGTTTTCTTCACGGCAAACCTCGCCGCTAAGACAGAGATCATCGCGATTTTGAGTTCAGGTGTTAGCTTCACTCGTTTGATGCGCCCCTATTTAATTGGGTCCGGAATTCTAGCCGTGGGAACTTTCATCATGATCGGTTGGGTAGTGCCAAATGCGAACAAGATTCGCGTTCCATTTGAGCATAAATACATCAATAATACCTACTATTTCGATAAGCGTGACGTACATATCAAGATCTCTCCTGATGTCTATGCCTATTTAGAAACCTATGATAATACGACGAATACGGGCTACCGATTCAGTTTAGAGCGTATTGTGGGGACGGAAATTCAGGAAAAGCTGATGTCGGATCGCATCACTTGGGACTCGACTTCGAAGAAGTGGACGATTCACGATTACCGGATTAGGACGACGGGAGCGACTACGTTAAAATTTGGTTCTAAGATTGATACGACGCTGAATTTATTGCCAAAAGACTTCGAAAACAAACACTTATTGCACGAAACTTTCACGCTTCCCGAGTTAAACGAGCACATTGACTTAGTGGAATCGCGTGGAGCAGATGGCATCGAAGTTTTCCAAATCGAAAAATACCTTCGCTTCGCTAATCCTTTTTCCGTGATGATTTTGACGATTATCGGCTTCCTGGTTTCCGCCAGAAAAGCACGTGGTGGCGTAGGCTTCCAAATCGCTTTGGGCTTTAGTTTGGCCTTCATCTACATCCTCTTCTTTATGATGAGCAAGGGGATTGCGGAAGGGGGAGGAATGCCGCCTTTGTTAGCGGTATGGCTACCTAATCTGGTTTTCTCAGCCGTGGGTGTGGGGCTTTATTATACAATCCCGCGCTAAAAATGAGACAGGCACCGCGTCTTCTCGATTATTTCAAGATACATTTTATTGTCATTTTGTATGCGTTCACTGCCATTTTGGGAAACGCGACTAATGCGAATGCGTTAACGATTGTTTTCTTTCGTTGCGTGATTGCAGCCGCAGGATTGGGTTTGATTTTAGCGGCTTCTAAAAAGTCCTTTCAGGTTCCCGCTTCGGTTATAAAGATTTGGCTGTTGAACGGCGTGTTTGTTTCGTTGCATTGGCTTTTGTTTTTTGGGGCTGCTAAAGTTTCCACCGTCGCCATGTGTCTCGCTGGCCTTTCCACCCAAACTTTTTGGACTTCAATTCTAGAGCCTATCGCTAAGAAACAGCCTATCGCGAAGATCGAAGTCTTCCTCGGAATCCTAGTTATAATCGCGCTAGGGGTCATTTTTTCGGTCGAACCGGGGCAATGGATTGGCTTGGTGATGGGAATTGGGGCTGGATTTTTTGGGGCACTATTCTCTGTCATTAATGGAAATTATACACATACCCACGACCCTAAATTGATCACCGTTTATGAGATGGTGGCGGCGGGTTTTGTCACCGGTGCAGTGTGGTTAAGTGGCTTGTTGGGCGGTTCGCCCGGATTTGTACCTATCGGGCTGGACTGGCTTTGGATTGGGATTTTAGCGGTCGTTTGTACCGTTTATGCGTACACTGAGACCATACATTTGTACAAGGTTTTCTCCGTATTTTCGATTAATCTGGTCATCACGCTCGAGCCCGTTTATGGGATTTTGTTGGCGGTCTTTATTTTTGGCCAAAAAGAGGTCATGCAACCCGCCTTCTATTGGGGAACAGGACTGCTGGTGCTGACGGTGATGGTGCATCCTTTTTTGTCGCGGACGCATAAAGAATAAAGCATAGAGCACAAAGAATAAAGTAGGAATCCCCTCTGGGGATAAATTCGTGAAATATTTTTTCTATACGTCGCGAAGCGAAACCATCTTTATGCTTTATTCTTTATGCTCTAAAAGCTATACTTTCAATTCCTCCCCAATCAGGACAGCCGGGTAGATTTACCCAAATTTTTCTTTTATATTTAGTCGTTCTTGTGACCTGTGGACTCTTTTCCTCCGGACTGTCTACTGAATGGTAAATGGAAATTTTTAAACTATGAAAAAATATAACGTTGCGATTGTCGGACTAGGTTTTGGTGCAGAGTTTATTCCGATTTATTTGAAGCATCCGTTGGCTCATCTATATGCGATTTGCCAAAGAAATGAAGAAAAACTCAACTCCATCGGGGATGCTTATGGGATCGAGACGCGCTACACGGATTTTGAGAAGCTAATCCAAGACCCGAATGTAGATGTCGTTCACATCAATTCTCCTATTCACTTGCACGCAGAACAGACGCTAAAAGCGCTGAATGCAGGCAAACACGTGGCTTGCACGGTGCCTATGGCGACGACTGTGGAGGAGTGCAAGGCGATCGTGGAGGCTAGCAAGCGCATGGGCAAGAAATACATGATGATGGAGACCGTGGTGTATGCGCGCGAGTTTTTGTACATCAAAGAATTATACGAAAAGGGTGAGCTAGGCAAGATTCAATTCTTGAAAGCGTCGCATCAACAAGATATGGACGGATGGCCGGATTATTGGCCAGGCTTGCCTCCCATGCACTATGCGACACACTGCGTAGGGCCAGTGGCTGGATTGTTACGTCTGGAAGCGGAATATGTTTCTTGCTTCGGATCGGGTACGATTCGCGAAGAATTAATTCAGCATTATAACTCTCCATTTGCGGTGGAATCAGCGCACATTAAGTTCCGTGATTCGGATTTGAGCGCGATGGTGTACCGTTCGCTTTTCGATGTGGCGCGTCAATACCGCGAAAGTTTTGAGGTCTATGGATCGAAGAAATCGGTAGAATGGCCTTTAATTGAGGGTGAAGAATTAGTGGTGCACACGGCGAAAAAACCGGAGCCAGAGATTCCATCGAAAGTTCCTACGCCGGATTTCGCGCATTATTTACCGGAAGAAATTCAACGTTTCACGACTAAAGGCGTGTACGATGAGGAGGATAACACCCACCTTTCGTTTACACAAGGGGGAGGACACGGTGGATCACACCCGCATTTGGTGAACGAATTCTTGCAGGCTTTGGCCGCAGATCGCGATCCATTCCCGAATGCGCCGCAGTCTGCTAACTGGACGTCGGTAGGTATACTAGCTCACGAATCTGCTCTTCAAGGCGGAAAAATCATTGAAATTCCTAAATTCTAAGCCATGCGTTTTCTCTTATTTGCTGCGGCACTCTTGTTTCAATTTTCGGTTTCGGCTGCTCCTGGCAGACGCCTCGAATTATTGTTTTTAGGCGATAAAGGCCACCACAAGCCCTTTGGCAGATATCCTGCGCTGCAATCCGCGGTGGGCATCAAGGGGATGAATATCACCTACACGGAATCCTTGAAGGATTTGAATGAGGCGTATTTGAATAAATTCGATGCCTTGGTGATCTATGCGAACCATGATTCGATCGCGGCGCCACAGGAGAAAGCGCTCTTGAATTATGTGGCTTCAGGTCACGGTTTAGTGGCGATTCACTGTGCTTCGTTCAACTTCCGCAATTCGAAGGAATTTGTGAAGATGGTGGGCGGTCAGTTTTGGCGTCATGGGATGGATTCGATTCGCGTGAAAAACGAGGCGAATACCTATGTGAAGATCAAGACGGTCGACGAGACCTATTTGCACAGCCAATTGCAACCGGATAACCAGATTTGGCAATCACGAATTCTAGGACCTGAGCAGGCCAAAGATAAGCCAGGTGCCACCACCGAACCTTACACTTGGACGCGTACCTACGGAAAAGGAAATGTGTTTTACACAGCTTATGGTCACGACGAGCGTACTTGGGAAACGGAAGGATTTCAGGATCTAGTGACACAAGGAATTTTGCACGCGGTAGGGGCGGAAAAAAGAGCCTTATTAACGGCATTGAATATTCCGGTATTGAAATACCGCGAAGCGAAATTGCCCAACTACGAGAAACGAGAAGGCGCTCAATTACAACAATTGCCTTTAAGTCCAGAGGAATCGGTGAAGTTTATTCAGGTTCCGGTGGACTTTAATTTACAAGTTTTCGCTTCTGAACCGAACGTGATGCACCCGATTGCGATGGCTTGGGATGAGCGCGGTCGTTTATACGTGTTGATCACGAAAGACTATCCTAACGAACGCAAAGAAACGGGAGGTAGCGATTATATCTTATTGTGTGAAGACACGAATAAAGATGGCAAAGCAGATAAATTCACGAAATGGGCGGAAGGCCTAAGCATTCCTACGGGGATGGTATTCGCGAATGGAGGTTTGATCATTTCTCAGGCACCGCACATGATCTTATTGAAAGACACGAATGGCGATGATGTAGCCGATGAAAAGAAAATCTTATTCACCGGTTTTGGAACAGGTGATACACATGCTGGACCGTCGAATTTGCATTATGGATTTGATAACTGGATCTGGGGTTGTGTCGGTTATTCCGGATATAAGGGCAAAGTGGGAGCGGATTCGCTACAATTTGCGCAGGCATTCTTCCGCTTCAAGCCAGATGGCTCGAAGATGGAACACATGACGACGACTTCGAATAATACCTGGGGCTTCGACTTCAACGAGGCAGGCGATGTGTTCGGTTCGACGGCAAATAACGCGCACGGCTGGTATATGGCTATTCCGCACCGCAATATTTGGCATGCACCTATGACCTTGAATGGTTCCAAAAATACGGATACGCACAAGGACATGCGGACGATCACGAAGAAAGTGCGTCAGGTCGATGTTTTTGGCGGATTTACCGCAGCAGCTGGACATAATTTCTATTCTGCACGCTCGTTCCCGAAAGAATATTGGAACCAAATCGCTTTCGTATCAGAACCAACAGGTCACGTGATTCACCAGAATCGCCAAGTGCCGACGGGCTCTGATTTTAATGATAAAGAAGCATTTAATTTCTTAGCTGGTGCTGACGAATGGGTATCTCCGGTGTTTGCGCAGGTGGGTCCGGATGGAGCTGTTTGGGTGGCGGACTGGTATTCGTACATCATCCAGCACAACCCGGTTCCGCAAGGATTCAAGAACGGAGGAGGAAATGCGTATGACACGGATTTGCGTGATTTTACCCACGGTCGTATTTACCGCGTTGGGTATAATAAAGCGCCAGAATACACGCCAGTTTCTTTGAAAACGCCGGCGGAATGTGTGGCGGCTTTGAGTCATTCGAACTTGTTTTGGCGTTTACAGGCGCAGCGTTTATTAGTGGAACGCGGAAATAAAGACGTCGTTCCGGCTTTAGTAGCGCTTTTAGGTTCTGCCAAAACCGATGAAATCGGTCTCGCTCCAGGTGCTATCCACGCGCTTAGAACCTTAGAAGGTTTAGGCGTTTTACCAATGGATGCTTTAGCTCGTGCGATGAAACATTCATCGGCAGCGGTGCGGAAGCAAGCGGTGCAGGTATTGCCTCGTACGGCGGCTTCGGCGAAGTTGATTTTGGACCAAAAAATGTTAAACGACAAAGACTCCTTAGTCGTATTACATTCCATTTTAGCTTTAATCGAATCTCCCTCTTCCCCAGCGGTAGAAGCGGCAATGGCGCGTAAAATTGCGGTTTCTCAAAAAACAACAGACCGCTGGATCCCAGACGCTTTAGCAGCTTATGTCATGGCAGGTGGTCCGGCACGTCGTGCCGCATTCATCGCGAAACAAGGCGCTCAATCAGGTGCCGTGGTAGCGGAGAAGTTAGCGAAAGAAGCCAAAAATCCAACGACAGCTGGCACCGAATCAGGCCTCGACTTAGTCGTAGAAGAAGTACAGATCAAAGGCGGAAACTTCCGCTTGCGTGAAGGTGCTAGTTTTGTGATCCGCGTGAAAAACAGAGGAGACAAAGCCTTGCCAAAAGGCACACCTCTTCCATTAACCGTCAAAATCGAAGGAATGGGCCGTCGCACGGATTTAGAATCTTACACGTTCACTGACGGAGCCGCTCCAGGCGAAACGGTTTCGGTAGTAAAGAATAACAATGGTCCTTGGACAGGTAACTTGGGTTGGACAGCAGACGAAGCGGGCAATTACGTGATGGAAGTTACCTTGGATACAAAAGCGGCATTAGGAGAGTCTAATCGCAA
This sequence comes from uncultured Cytophagaceae bacterium, assembly GCA_903907915.1. Lineage (GTDB taxonomy): Bacteria > Bacteroidota > Bacteroidia > Cytophagales > Spirosomataceae > Aquirufa. Next base: position 2,181 of record CAIVPV010000048.1, on the reverse strand, counting down.
CAACAACATCTTCAGACAAGCCATCGTGGTTTCTTTGCCGGCAGATTTAGGTTCGTATATCGTGGAAAAATCGTTCCGTGGAATGACCTCGGATGATTCTGCGAACGATATCGTCGCTTTATTGCGCTCGATCAAGCAACCGGCAGGCGCTACCATGGGCGCCGCCTTGAAAGGTGCTTCTGCGACTTGGAATGCAAAACGTGCGGCAGATTTATCGGCTGAAAATGTCGATTTTATAAAAGGCTTAGGCAAGCAATTACGTCCGCAGGATGTGGAGGCGTATGAGCGTTTAGCGGGTCTTTGGAAAGTAGAAATTCCAACAGCCGAGGTGAAAGGAGTCGTCGTGAAACGCACGATTATGACGATCAAAGAAGCAATGAAATACAGCCCAGCGGAATTCACAGTCCCAGCAGGTGCGACGGTTGAGTTGATTTTTGAAAACGTCGATGCGATGCAGCATAACTGGGTTTTAGGGGCTTTAGGTAGCCAAGAAAAAATCGGATTAGCCGCAGATAAAATGATCACGGCAGCAGATGGCGCAGCGAAAAACTATATTCCTTCGTTGCCTGAAATTTTGGCCTACACTCCATTAGTGGAATCAGATGGCCGCGTGAAAGTAGTCTTCAAAGCGCCTAGCGTTCCAGGTAATTATCCGTTCTTGTGTACGTTCCCGGGGCACTGGAGGATTATGAATGGAACAATGAAAGTAAATTAAAGCGGATGCTTTAATTTACTTTCATTGTTCTCAAAGTACAAAGAACAAAGTTCAAAGAGCAAAGCAAAAAGATGGAATCCCCTTCGGGGATGAACTCATGAAATGTTTTTGACTAAGACGGAGTCGACTAAGTCCGTAGGACGACTAAGCTGCGCAGCAGCGACTACAGCTGCTGACAAGAAAATTCTTTCGTACCTTTACCGCATGAAATTCTCAATTAGCCACACGGATCCTAGCTCGAAGGCGCGCGCAGGGGAAATAAGCACAGATCACGGGACGATTCAAACGCCCATTTTTATGCCTGTGGGCACTGCGGGGACCGTTAAAGGCGTTCATATTTCAGAATTAACGGATCCGATTAAAGCCCAAATTATTCTCGGAAACACCTATCACCTGTACTTAAGGCCAGGTATAGACGTGATTGAAAAGGCGGGGGGATTGCATAAATTCAATGGCTGGCAAGGGCCTATTTTGACGGATTCAGGGGGATATCAAGTGTATTCTTTGGCAGGAACCGGACGGAAAATTCAGGAAGAGGGGGTCAAATTCAAATCACATATTGACGGAAGTACCCACTATTTCACGCCGGAAGGGGTGATGGATATTCAGCGCACGATAGGGGCGGATATTATCATGGCTTTCGACGAATGCACGCCTTATCCTTGCACCTACGAATACGCGCGTAAATCGATGGATATGACGCACCGCTGGCTGGACCGTTGCATTCAACGCTTTGACGAAACGGATCCTAAATACGGCTATAATCAGACGCTTTTTCCTATCGTTCAGGGAAGTGTTTACTCCGATTTACGGAAGGTTTCGGCGGAATATATTGCGTCCAAAGGCGCTTTCGGCAATGCCATCGGTGGTTTATCCGTAGGCGAGCCAGTAGAAGATATGTACGCGATGGCGGATGAGGTGACGGATATTTTACCCAAAGACAAACCGCGCTACCTAATGGGCGTGGGAACTCCGGCGAATATTTTGGAGGGAATTGCGCTCGGAATCGATATGTTCGATTGTGTGATGCCTACGCGAAATGCCCGCAATGGGATGATTTTTACGACTCAAGGAATAATCAATATCAAGAACAAGAAATGGGAGACAGACTTCTCGGTGGTTGATCCACAATTTGTGAATGAAGTCCACGGTTTATATACTAAATCCTACTTGCGTCACTTAGTGCGTTGCGAAGAGATGCTAGGGGCGATGATTGCGAGTGTGTGTAACCTTCGATTCTATCTTTGGATGGTAGGCGAGGCGCGTAAGGAAATTCAAGCTGGAACTTTTACGGCTTGGAAAAACCGCATGATTCCGCAATTTATGCACCGGCTGTAATAAGGATTGCGCGCGCGATTGGCGCGCGGCGAATAATCACGGAATAGGTAATACCTTACTTTCTTTGAACGAAGACAAGATCACCATCGTCGATGTGGCAGCCACTTCTTCGATTTCGTTGATCTTTT
>CAIVPV010000047.1 GCA_903907915.1 uncultured Cytophagaceae bacterium | reverse complement strand
TGTGGAAAAACTCATCGAGCGTTTAGAAGAAGACGAAGATGTGCAAAATGTCTACCACAATATGGGATAATAGAATTACGAAGCGGAGGACATAAAAGCCTCCGCTTTTTTTCTGTCCAAACGGTATAGATAAGGGGCCTTGTGTGCCCCACCCGAATATTTCTTTTCGATTCGTTCTAAAATATCCAAGCTCAACATCTTACGCTGAAAATTCGTTCTAACTAATTCCTTCCCTAAAATCGTCTCATAGACTTTTTGCAATTCTGACATCGTAAATGTCTCCGGCAATAAATTAAAGGCAGCTAACTTTGTATCGATCGAGCTCCTTAAATGCACTAAACCTGTTTTAATGATTTCGTTGTGATCTAAAAACAAAGCCGGAATTTGATCCACCTCCATCCAAGCAGATTCGTCAGATACCTCATTTAAAGTAACCTTCACTTTCAAATAATCTACCAAGGCATAATAACCTATCGAAATATACCGAAGCGATAACCATTTTAGATCATCATTAGAGCGACCCATCGCTAAATTAATCTCCTCGTGCTTTTCAATCGCACCTATATTTCGCTTTAAATCTCCAAACGTATGAAACTGCTGTAAATAAATATTTTCCAGCCCGGTTCTTTGCCACAAAACGCGCTTAGCAGCATCGTCCGCATCCTCCTCTTTCCCAATAAAACCACCTGCCAGGGACCAGACCTCATTATTTCTAAATTTCAATAAAAGCACCTTTAAGTGATTCTCTTGAAATCCGAAAATGACACAGTCTACCGAAATATTCGGCAACCAATCACCTTTAAAAATGTCACTATTGGGCATGTTGACGAATGAAGTTTTGTATTTGTTTCGCAAATATCACGTAGCCCTTTTCATTCAGGTGCAAACGATCAGCTACGAAAATATCTTGCATCAACGTACCATCTGGGTTATAAAAAGGCGAATGCATATCGATGACAAAATGCCCTTTTTTCTTAGCTGCAATTGCCGTAATTCGCTGATTCAGATCTTGTTGTTTGGCTTTGTTCGCCGCACGATCTAAACTAGGTCGAGCATAAACGAAAACTAATTTTGCTCCTGGAACTTGCTTGGCTAAACGTGCAGAAAACTCTTCAAATTGCGATGCAATTTCCTCCGGACTTGTACCAGAAGTTAAATCATTATCTCCCTCATACATAAACACCCAAGACGGCTGGTATGAAGCGACCATGCGATCAAAATAATACAAGGCCTCTTTCAAGGTGCTTCCACCGAAACCGCGATTAAATGCATTCATCCCCTTCGTATCCGCATCGAAATTTTTCCACAAACGGAAGCTGGAGGAGCCAATGAATAATTTCATCCCTTTTGCCGGCATGGCAATAGAATCCTGTTTTTCGTAAGCAAGGATTTCTTTTTCGAAGCGGTTCTGAGCGAATGCGCTGAAAGACAAGAAAAGGAATAGTAGGATCTTATTCATTGGGATATTTTAAACCGATTTGGGAACGTATTTCATCTAATAAAGCCATTAATTCTGTGCTGAATGCGTGGGACATCAAGGCATTTTCCGTGCGACCTGCGCGCAAATCTGCTTGCACTGCCTCCGCCTCGTAACTATATCCCCAGCCTAGACGCTCTGTTTCGTGGAACGTTTCCGCACCTGTTTCGTGAATCGTCACGGTGATTCCTTTCGTCTCGTGGAAACGGGAATGCATATGGATTTTTCCTTTAGTTCCATGTATTTCACAGGTCGTATCCGTCTTCGTAGCAAAGGTGGAGAACAAAGTGGCTGTCGCGCCTGAACTATATTTCAAGGCAATCGAGGTATTCATATCCACACCCGTAGGCGCCATCACACCCGTAGCCTTCAATTCTAGGGGATTTCCGAGAACGAATTTGGAGATGAATAAAGGGTAAATTCCGATGTCTAATAAAGATCCGCCGGTCAAAGCTGGATTAAACCAGCGTGCCTCCGGAATATACTCCGCCTTAAACCCAAAGTCTGCTGTCAGATGAACGATATCACCGATCGCCCCTGATGCTAAAATCTCCTGAAGTTTCACAATAGACGGATGAAAGCGCGTCCATAAAGCCTCCATCAGGAAGATTTGCTTTTCGCGCGCGGTTTTAATCATCTCCGCTACTTGCTTCGAATTAATGGCAAACGCCTTCTCACATAAGACTGGAATTCCTGCGTTCAAGCACAATAAGGTGTGTTCGTGGTGCAATCCGTGCGGAGACGCGATGTAAACGACATCGATTTCGCCACTCGAAAGCATCGCCTCATAAGATCCAAAGCATTTCACATCTGGTCCGTAATGGGACGCAAACTCCTGGGCACGGGAAATATCTCTAGAGGAAACGGCGGCTAGATAACCGTCTTTTACAAAGGCTAAATCGTCTGCAAATTTGCGGGCAATTCCACCGCAGGCTAAAATACCCCACCGAATGGGTCCTGTATTTTTCATAGTTCTAGGTTATTATTATAAGGCGCCTAATTCAGTTATTAAAGACTGAACTTGCTCTAAATTTACTGCTGGAAAATTTGCGATACGGATTTGGGTTTCTTTCAATTTACCATATCCAGCGCCTAAAATCATATCACTCTTTTCCTTTATTGTCGAGATCACTTTTGAGCTACCTTCTTTGCAATTTAATACGATGACGGTCGCTGAACGGTGATTTTCATTCTCAACGAATATCTCGAATTTATCTGATTTCTTTGCGAAATCATACAAAGCTTTGGCTTTTTTATCCGTGTCTTTGCGCATATTCTCCACACCGATTCGGTTAAAGTCTTCTGCCACTTTGCCTAACACATAAATTGCCATCACATTAGGCGTTTCTGGCGTTTCGAAATTTTTATAGTTTTCCCAAAGGCTTGGTAACGAGTGGTAGGTCCCCACAATGCCTTCGTGCTTCTTCATTCGCTCTGCTTTCTCCAGCATCGCCTCGTTCGCGAACCAAACACCCAGACCAGCCGGCATCCCGAACGATTTCTGCACGCTAAAAAACGCCGAATCCACTAAACCGAAATCCAAATTCGGATAAGGCGCAGAGGAAACCATATCCACCGCCACAAACTTATCCTTATTCGCCTTCTTGATCTTGTGAATCTCAGCTGCCTTCATTTGAACGCCCGAACTCGTCTCATTTGCGGTGCAGCAGATTAGTTCCGCATATTCTGGCACATCTACGTCAGAAGCATCGAAACCCTCGCCAAAAGGCTTGTGCATCGAATTCGCAAATTTGTGCAAGTCTTTAGAGAAATCGAAGAATTTCTTCGAAAACGAACCGTTCACTAAGTGAAAGCTTTCGTGCTCTACGGTATTCATTAAAATACGCTCCCAGACCTCTGTCGCAGAACCTGTAAACAGGACAGCATGGCTTTTAGGCAAGGCGAATAATTCGCGCAATTGCTCGTCTGCGTGCTGG
>CAIVPV010000046.1 GCA_903907915.1 uncultured Cytophagaceae bacterium | reverse complement strand
GGATACAATCTCTATGCTCTATGCTTTATGCTTTATGCTCTATGCTCTATGCTCTCCTCTCTCTAATCTAAACTCTTTTTCCCTCCCGACTAGCGACTAGCGACTCCCGACTCCCGACTGTTAAAACTTCGGACAAGCGAAGCTTTGTCGGTAGCGTTGGAAGGATTTTCTTTGGCCAAAATCCCAGTTTAAGACATACGAAAAACTCAATTCGTGTGCGCCTCCAGCACCAATACCTAGTCCAGAAACCGTAAAATCATAGGAATAGCCGAAGGAATAGCGATTATTTTGAATTCCAATTAATCCTATCAGCGATTCTCTATTCGAATTGGCTTCCGAGGAAATTTTATTTACGGGTAGTCCACGGTACCAAAAACCAAGAACTAAGGGGTCCAATTGAAGGTAGGTTCCGAGGTCTATTTGACTAAAGGCGCCTTGATTTTTGATGTAAAGTGCTGGTTTGATGCTTTTTCCATCAGAGATTGGAAGGCTTAATCCTGCCATCAGCGCATATTTAGGTGCAATTAAATCATCGCTGGAACGAATGAGGGATTGATTGGGCCGATTCAAGTGATGAACTGAGGCACCTATCCAGTAATTGGAATGGTTTAAAAGCAATCCAGCAGAAAGATCTACATAATTGGTGCGGCTCAAAAATTGAGTAGCGAGTGGATCGAACGTATTTCCCAGCGTACCATTCACTAAAAAAGAACCTAGTTGATCGCCATAGGTTAAATGACTGTAATCCAGGCTGCGAAAAACGCCTGAACCTTGAATGCCCATGGAGAGCAATGTTTTTTCATTCAAATAAGCATGGTAGGCATACTGTAGAGTTAAAGCCGTCGTTTGTAGGGCGGAAAATTGCTTATCCGACGAAACAATGATTCCAATTCCGCTATTAATTTTGCCTAAACTGATTTCCAGGCCGGTGGCGGAATATTGGTAATTGGCGGATTGGTTCGGCCATTGGTTGCGGTGGGTGAGGTAAACCTTATTCTGATCTTGAAGACCGGCGAATGCAGGGGAGTTGAGTAAGGGGTTGGCTAGGTTTTGGGATAATTGCGGATCCTGTGCTGAGAGCGAGAGTGCACTCAGTAATATAAATAAACAGGATAAAAGGCAAAAATGTATCCTCATAGCTAGGCAATTTACATTCATACGCCTCAATAACCAATTTATTGTCTTATTTTGTGGTTTCAAATGAAAGCTATGTTGCGCACGCTTATTTTTCTTTTTTGGTCCATTACTGCCTTAGCTCAAGTTCCTAAAACGATTGAGGTGCGCAATAATTGCATCAATCTATGTAATAACTGCAGTGATGCTCCGGCGGGTACGGTATTTGAGATTCGGGATAATTATCCAGCTTCGGCGACGTATGCATGGGATTTTGGTGAAGCAGGCGCAACTTCAACGGCAAGAACCGGGGTATATCAATATTGTAATCCGGGCGTTAAAAAAGTATCCTTACAAGTGACGAATGCTGGAGTAACCACGGTTTATGGACCTCAGGATGTAAAAATAGGCGCTTTGCCGGATTTTATTTTAGGCAAAGATAAAAACGATACCACCTTGATGATCTGTAAAGGGGATCCGGTGGTGTTGAATGCATTTGGCACTGTTTCTAAACCTGCTTTTCCGGTAGGTCTTTCTTGGTTTCCTAAAGGCCAAACCTCTGACACTATTCGAGTTTCCGAGTCAGGTTGTTATTCGGTGATGGTGACTGATTTAGGATCAGGATGTTCAGTTGAAGCTAAAATGGAGGTGAAGATTTGTGGGGAGAAGCCGAAGGCGGGAGGAGTGGATGGCTGGAATTTTGGGACAAATGTTTCACTCAAATTCTCTGGAGGTTCATCTACGCCTACAGCGGCTTCTGGGCCCATGCGAACTCCCGAGGGTGTCGCTAAAATGACAGACGAGAATAATGATTTAATTTTTTATACGAATGGTTCGCGGGTTTACTCAAAGGATAATTCCCTCGTTGGACAAGGTTTAAATGGCGATACCACCCAAATCCAAGGGGTGGCCATCTTACCTAAAACGACCTGTAAAGGCTGCCAAGCAGAATACTATATTTTTACTTTTCTGCGAAATGCAGCGGGGGAGAATCAAATCTATTATAGTATTTACGATCGGAAATTAAATGGGGGCAACGGAGGTATTTCGGTGAAGAACGCTTTCTTAAGTCCGGCGCCTTCAGCCGAACGATTTGCGATAGCTGTGGGTGCTGGGGATTATTATTGGTTGCAAACTCAGGATGCAAATTCGGATAT
>CAIVPV010000045.1 GCA_903907915.1 uncultured Cytophagaceae bacterium | reverse complement strand
CAGCCTCTGCTTTCTCATTTGCTAACAAAGTTCCCTTTGCCATCGTTTTGAATAAGTTGTAGGCCATTAATATAGCACCCGTTAAATACAAAGTACCCCCAAATGCACGCATCATGTGCATCGGTAATAATTGCAAAGTAGTATCAAGGAAGTTACCGTATTGCAAGGTTCCATCTGCTGTGAATTGTTTCCACATCATTCCTTGCGTAAATCCAGAGATATACATCGGAATGGCATAGAAGGCGATGCCGATTGTTCCAATCCAAAAGTGTGCTTTGACTAATTTTTCAGAGTAAATAGTTGTTTGGAAAATGCGCGGCATAAGCCAATACAACATGGCAAAGATTAAAAAACCATTCCAACCTAAGGCTCCTACGTGTACGTGTGCAACGATCCAGTCAGTAAAGTGGGCGATGGCATTAATGTTTTTTAAGGATAACATGGGCCCCTCGAAAGTAGCCATACCATAACACGTGATACCCACTACCATGAATTTTAAAATAGTATTTTCTCGAACTTGATCCCAAGCTCCTCTCAAGGTTAATAATCCATTAATCATGCCTCCCCAAGACGGAGCAATTAGCATAATAGAGAAAACAACCCCTAAGGACTGAGCCCAATCAGGTAAGGAAGAATATAATAAGTGGTGAGGACCCGCCCAGATATAGATAAAGATCAAAGCCCAGAAGTGTAAAATAGAAAGTCTGTATGAATATACCGGACGATTTGCCATTTTTGGCAAGAAATAATACATCAAACCTAAAAAGGGAGTCGTTAAGAAAAAGGCCACCGCGTTGTGCCCATACCACCACTGAATTAAGGCATCCTGAACTCCAGCGTATACATAATACGATTTAAATAAAGAAATAGGTAATTGAACCGAGTTCGTTAAATGCAAGACTGCAACGGTAATAAACGTAGCGATATAGAACCAAATAGCCACATAAAGATGGCGCTCTCTTCTTTTAAAAATGGTTCCAAACATATTGATCCCAAAAGCCACCCATACCAGGGTAATCGCAATATCAATAGGCCACTCTAATTCCGCATATTCGTGAGAAGATGTAATACCTAAAGGCAATGTCACCGCAGCCGCTACGATAATTAATTGCCAACCCCAAAAATGGAAACTGGACAAAAAATCACTAAACATTCTAGCTTTTAAAAGCCGTTGCAGAGAATAATACACACCTGCAAAGATGGCATTGCCTACAAAAGCAAAAATCACCGCATTCGTATGCAATGGACGTAAGCGGCCAAAAGTTCCGTATTGTGTAAGATTCGCTGCAGGTGCAAATAGCTGGGTAGCTATAATGACTCCCACTAACATTCCTACGATACCCCATATAATAGTGGCAATGGAGAAATTTCGAACAATTTTATTATCGTAATAAAATTGCTCTAATGAGGTAGATTTTGTGCTCATAGATTTTTGGTTGTTTCGTCTTCCTGTAAAATGCGCATGGCTGGAGTAATTAAATCCTCTTGTTGCCCTGTTCGGATGGACCAAACAAAGGCAATGACGAATCCTAATGCCATAAATAGGCTCAATCCGATCATTAGGTACATTATTTCCATTTATTTCACATTTTATTTGTTGCAATTTCGGGCAATAGGTTCATTGAAAACCTGACTTCAATCATGTTTAATCCTGATTTTATTCCGTTCTAAACCATGCCCTTTCTGGTTCATTCCCCAGGTCGCAATCACTAACATACTTATCGAGTTGATGGGCATTAAAATGGCAGCGATCAGCGGATATAGCGTACCTTGAATCGCATAGCTTAATCCAAAACCATTATAGACTAAGGAAAGTAAGAAACTTGCTTTTATTAGTTTTAGGCCAAATTTGGAGTAATTTAAATACTCCCCTAATCGGGGTAATTCGGAACCTTTCAAGATGGCATCTGATGATGGTGTAAAATGCAAATGATCATCTGATACAGCAATTCCTACCTGCGCCTGCTTTAATGCCCCGGCATCATTTAATCCATCGCCTATCATCGCTACGATTTTGCCTTGATTCTGGAGTTTTTGAATGTATTCCATTTTCTCTAATGGACTGCATTCGAATTTCATGTGATCTTGATCTTCAAACCAATCCAATAAATGCGCCGCATGTTCTTTTTTATCTCCCGAAATCAAGTGTATTTCATAGTGATGTCTTAAACGGTGTAGAAGAGCTTCGATCCCCGGTCTATTTTCCCATGGGAATTCGATATAACCGATAGGTTTGTGATTAATAGCTACGAATAAACGAGTTTCGGAGGTGAAAAATCCTTCAGGAGAATCTACGTGATTATGCGTGTATTTCGCGCTTCCTATTTGGACAAATAAATCCCCAAAATCAGCCTCTAAACCTTTTCCAATAACTTCTTTGAATTCTTTTAATGGGATAATTGTTCGATGTTGCAAGAACTTTTTTACCTGCTTGGATAAGGGATGAGTAGATTGAAATACCAGTGAATACAGCGCATTCCACTCGCTATCCAAAAGTCCTCTGGTGAACGTAATTTTAGGGACTGATTGACTTTGTAAAGTTAACGTGCCTGTTTTATCAAAAACTAAAGTATCTACTTGCGCCATTCGCTCAAAAGCCTGTATATCCTTCACGAAGAAATTGAATTTCGCCAGCCAGCGAATACCATGTCCTAATGCAAAAGGATAAGAAACGGCTAAGGCGCAAGGGCAAGCTATCACAAGAATACTGACGACGGCATTGGACCATTTACTCGGATCTATTGGGTACCAATAAATTCCAGCGGCTGTGGCTAGACTTATCAGAACGACTGTAAAATACATGCCCACCCGGTTAGCAAAATTCTCCCAGTTTTCTGATTTATGGTTCGGGTCCTTAAAGACTTGCTGTTCCCAAAGCTGCGTTAAATGACTTTGCTTCAGCTCTTTACTAATTTGAATCTCAATGGCTTCCCCCAGATGTTTTCCGCCGGCATAAATAGATTGCCCCGCTGTAATTGGAATTAATTCGCTTTCTCCCGTCACAAAGCTATAATCCATCTCGCTTTTTCCCTTTAATAAATAGGCATCTGCAGGTATAATTTCTTGATTTCGGATAAGAAGTCGATCACCTATTTCAATCCCTTCTAATGGTGCAGTTACCTCAATACCATTGGCTATTTTAGTTACCACTAAGGGAAAATAGGCCTTGTAATTGCGTTCAAAGGATAAAAAATCAAACGATTTTTGCTGAAACCACTTCCCTATTAATAGAAAGAAAATTAGTCCTGATACGGAATCAATATAACCAGCACCCGTATGCGATAGTATCTCATAGGCACTTCGGCCATAGCCCACTAAAATGCCTAGTAAAATAGGTAATTCAATGGTCATTTTACGCAGTTTCAAATGGGCATATACATTGCTTATATAATCTGATCCTGAATAAAATACGGCGACACTACCTAAGGCTAAATTCAAATAACCAAACAAATGTTGAAGGGATCCATCCTCAATTCCCAAATATTCAGGAAAGCTAAAAAGCATGGCATTTCCCGCACAAAATCCGGCGATGCCCAATTTTAGAAAGAGTTGTTTTTGGCTATTATTCTGAGGTTTTTCCGCCTCATTGGAGATATGTGGTTCGTATCCTAAACTCGCAATTAAGGTCGCCAGAGCGCCTAAGCTAAGTTTATCTTCTTTGAACCAGACGGTTAAATCTTTTTTGCCAAAATTTAGGCTCGTCTTAATGATCTGCTCATTTAGCCTTTGTAAGTTTTCAAGTAAATACAAGCAAGAGCGGCAATGAATGGCAGGGAGATGGAAGCTGACTTTAGAGAAGGAGGCATTCGAAAATGTAATTAATCGATTACGGAAAGCCGCATTGTTCAAAAACTCAAAATTCTTACCTGTGGGAGAAATACCCGGATTCAGATCGCAGCTATAGTAGTCTGAGAGGTGATTATCGTTTAACAGTTCGTAAACCTGCTCGCAACCCTGGCAGCAAAATGATTTGTCATTTTTAAAAATTGTTATTTCTCCGCATTTGTCACCACAATGGAAACAGCTGTTTCCTTGTTCTATCTTGGGTTCCTCTTCTATTTCTATATTCATTTAGACAACGATAATGTGTCAAAATTCGAAATTTTGAAGGGAGATTTTTGTGATAAACTACACGTAGAAAACTGATCGATATCAGTATTTAGGGGTAAATAACCTCGTATTTTCGTATTCTTATTTATACAAATGAAAAATTTTTCAGATACAGAGCGGAAAGTATTAGCAAGTGGGATTGAGCTCCGTTATTTGCCAGAAGAGTTTTTATTTAGATTGGGTCAAAAAGCAGAGTTTGTCTTTTATTTGCAAGAGGGCAGTTTGATTTTAGAAGGACTTGCGGGTCTTACTACCATTGATCACAAGGGCCTATTTATTGGAATTGAAGAAGCAATTGACGAAAAAAAGCACGTGTATTCTGCTATGACTACCAGCAGTGCTCAATTTTTAGTATTCGAAAGGAAGTATTTTCAATTTTTGATTGATGAATTCGACTTAGCACTTCCCTATTTCGAGTTAAAAAAAGCTGAATTGAATGAGCTTTTACAAAAAGTTCAATTGAACTACAAAGTGTAGAATAGTTTAGAGTGGTATTTAATTGGGTTTTTGCTCCCTTTTGCTTTTAGCGGAAGGGAGCTTTATTGTAATGGGCTATCCTTTTCTTTCTTTAATGTAGTATAGACCATTCTGTCTAAAAGTCCATTCATCCATTTGTTCAGGAATACCGTTAATTTTCCTTGGAAAGTTAAAACTAAGGTCTTCTTTTTCGCTTGAAATGCATCAGCTATTCGTTTTGCCACTTCTTCTGCTGACATCATATTTCCCTCATCTCGCATACTTTCCCCCGTTATTTTTCCCTCACTATTTAAGGAGGCGGCTCTGATATTAGATGCGGTGAATCCTGGACAAGCGATTAAAACGTGCACTCCTGTCTCTAATAATTCTGTTCTTAAGGCTTCCAGGAATCCATTCATAGCAAATTTAGAAGCGGAATAGCCCGTTCTAACCGGCAATCCTCTATATCCAGCAATAGATGAAATACCTATTATCCCTCCTTTTACGGCTTTAATATGAGGCAATGCGGCATGTGTGGCATATACTGTACCCCAAAAATTGATGTCCATCACTTGTTTTAGCACTTGTAGATCAACTGTTTCGAACATCGATCTCATGGAGATGCCTGCGTTGTTAATTAATAGATCAATCCTGCCAAATAGTTGAATAACCTGATTTACCATCGCACGGGTTTGCTCTTCTGACGCGGAGTCGCATACGATACCTTTGGCGTTTATTCCAGCTGCTTTTAATTCTGCTTCTGCCGCGGTT
>CAIVPV010000044.1 GCA_903907915.1 uncultured Cytophagaceae bacterium | reverse complement strand
TTTTTAACATTATTTTTATGCAAACTGGTAAAGTAAAATTTTTCAACGAGACGAAAGGTTTCGGATTCGTTGTTGACGATCAAACAGGTGAAGACATTTTCGTACACGTAACTGGCCTTTCAGGTGTTACTATCCGCGAAAATGATTCAGTATCTTACGAAGTTACTGATGGAAAGCGTGGCGCAAACGCTATCAACGTAAAGAAAATCTAATTTTCTAACGTTTTTTTGATTAGAGAAAATCTTTATTTACAATATATATATAGGTTTACCTAGAAAATTGCAACATTGATCTCTAGTTAAAGAGAAATAAAAAAAGCCTTCTTTACGGAAGGCTTTTTTTATTTCTAACAGTTAAACTTACGCTTGAATCCAAGCTGTTACTTCATCTTTAGTCGGCATGGCTGCGTCGATCTTCAATTTCTTCCGCATTCCTCCCAAATCGTTAAATACTTTATTCGGGTTAGCCGCATCTAGTGCTTCTAATGTTAAGATGCCCATCTTTTGTAAAGCGGGAATCCAAACCTCCGATATACCTCTCTCTGCAAAAGCCGATTCGGAATCTACTTCCTTCACTACTTCGGCACGCATTTGAGGGAAGAATAAAACTTCTTGAATAGAGGACTGGTTCGTCATCAACATCGTCAATCGGTCTATACCGATACCAATTCCTGAAGTAGGTGGCATCGCATATTCCAAAGAACGAATAAAATCGTGATCCATGGCCATCGCCTCATCATCACCACGCTCAGCTAGTGCTAATTGATCTTCGAAACGCTCTTTTTGATCGATTGGGTCATTTAATTCCGAATACGCATTCGCAATTTCTTTTCCGTTCACAAATAATTCAAAACGTTCCACTAAACCTTCTTTCGAACGGTGCTTCTTCGTTAAAGGCGACATCTCTACTGGATAATCCGTGATAAAAGTGGGTTGAATTAAGTTCGCTTCTACTTTCTCTCCAAATAATTCGTCGATCAGCTTTCCTTTGCCCATTCCTTTCTCGACGTCCATTCCGAATTCGATACACTTAGCGCGCAATTCATCTTCGCTCAAGGCATCAACATCTACACCTGAATACTGCAAAATAGCCCCTGAAATCGTTAAACGAGGATAAGGGCCAGCAAATTCGATTTCACTCTCCCCTACTGCGATTTTGGTTTTACCGTGAAGTCTAGACGCAACCGTTTCGAAGATTAACTCCGTCAGGTTCATCATCCAGTTATAATCCTTATAAGCCACATAGAATTCTAGTGAGGTAAATTCTGGATTGTGCGTACGGTCCATTCCTTCATTACGGAACATTTTACCGAACTCATATACTCCATCAAAACCTCCAACGATCAAACGCTTTAGATATAATTCATTCGCGATACGCAAATAAAGGGGCATATCTAAAGTATTGTGATGCGTCTTGAACGGTCGAGCAGAGGCTCCACCATGCACGGCTTGCAAAATAGGTGTTTCCACTTCTAACCAGCCGCGTTCGTCGAACATCGTACGCATCGTAGAAATGATCTTCGCGCGTTTGATAAAAATGTCCTTTATGGATGGATTAACGATTAAGTCTACATAGCGTTGTCTATACCGCATTTCTGGGTCAGAGAAGGCGTCATAGGTTTGGCCGTCTGCTTCTTTAACGACAGGAAGCGGCTTTAAGGCTTTGGACAAAATCGTAAATTCCCGCACGTGCACAGAGATTTCTCCCATTTGCGTCGTGAACACATATCCTTTCACACCGATGATGTCACCGATGTCCAATAACTTTTTAAATACCGTATTATACAAGGTCTTATCCTCTCCTGGACAAAGATCGTCCCGGCGGAAGTATAATTGAATACGTCCATTCGCGTCTTGAAGTTCTGCAAATGAGGCATTTCCCATAATTCGGAAGCCCATCAAGCGACCTGCTAACACGACGTCCTGAAAATCACCAGACTCAGGTTTAAATTCTGCCAAAATCTGATCAGAATAAACATTCACCGGGTATTCCTGTGCAGGATAAGGATCAATTCCCATCGCCAGCAATTCTTGGCGCTTCTGTCTCCTCAATATTTCTTGCTCACTTAAAATCATTTGGACGTGTTTTTACGTATGAAGCACAAAATTAGCCATTTCCTTTGGGATTTAAAACTCTTAAAACTTGTTAATGAGGTTGTGCGAGCCTAATTTTCGATTAAATTCGCAATACAAATTTTAAATATACTAATGCCAAATGGAAATGAATAATCAGCTTAAGTCGTATGCAATCATTGCATTAATGTCCAGCGGAGTCACTTTAGGCGCCTATTCGCTATTTAATTTAGGTAGTTCATCCGGATTTTCGGATGCACCATCTGCCTTCACATCCTCCGTTTCCAATCAAAATGTACCAGGCAATCCAGGTGAATTCACGTATGCTGCCGAAAAATCAACTCCAGCCGTGGTTCACATTAAGACGAAGATGGAAACACGCCAAAGACAACAACAATTCTCGAGTCCATTCGATGATTTCTTTGGTGGGGATCCATTCGGAGGTGGTCGCAGACAACAGCAACAACCACAAGAAGCATCAGGCTCCGGAGTTATTATCTCTGCTGATGGCTACATAGTTACAAATAACCACGTAGTCGCTGATGCGTCAGAGGTATTGGTTATATTAAATGATAAAAGAGAATACAAGGCGAAAGTTATTTCTACAGATCCTTCGTCTGACTTAGCCGTGATCCAAATCAAGGAAACTAATTTACCTTTCTTGACTTTTGGCAATTCCGACGGCATTCGCGTAGGCGAATGGGTATTAGCCGTGGGTAATCCATTTAATTTAGAGTCGACTGTAACAGCGGGTATTATTTCTGCCAAAGGTCGTCAAAACATTATCGACCGCGATAGCCCAGACATGAATCCATTGGAATCATTCATCCAAACCGATGCAGCAGTAAACCCAGGTAATTCAGGTGGAGCTTTGGTGAACTTAAAAGGAGAATTAATCGGTATTAATACGGCCATCTACTCTCGCACAGGACAGTTTGCCGGCTACTCTTTCGCAGTGCCAGTAAGCATTGTGAAGAAAGTGTCAGGTGATTTAATCAAATACGGTAACGTACAACGCGGATTCTTAGGGGTTCAAATCTCAGAGGTGAATGCCAAATTAGCCGACGAAAAAGACTTGAAAACGAGCGCAGGCGTTTATGTGGGAGGTTTCTCAGAGAATTCAGCAGCAAAAGATGCAGGAATTAAGATCAACGACGTGATTGTTAAAATCGATGGCGTAGAGACTAAATCGTCTTCAAAACTGATGGAAATCGTCAGCAGAAAACGCCCAGGTGAGCCACTTCAAGTGACGGTTAACCGCGATGGGGCATTGAAGGAATTCAAAGTCACCTTAAAGAACAAGGACGGTAACACCGAAATAGTGAAAGGCGACAATTCTCCAGAATCTGCTAAATCAGAGTTCTTAGGAGCAAAATTCGCGAGTCTAACTCCGGCTGAATTGAAGAAGTTTGGCGTAAGCTCAGGTGTAAAAATCGCTGAAGTATTACCTGACGGTCGTTTAGAGATGTATGGCCTTGCAAAAGGTTCTGTCATCACGAAGATCAATGATAAAGTAATCAACTCTCCTAAGGAGGCGGTTGAAGCTTTGGAATCTAGAAAAGGACGCATCAAATTAGAAGGTGTGGATGTGGATGGGTCGAGGTTTATCTACGTATTGTAGTCGCTAGTCGCTAGACTAGATTTGGTTTAAAGCACAAAGAATAAAGCATAAAGCATAGAGCTGGTATCGCCGGTGGCGATGGCTTCGTGAAGGATTTTTCAAAAAATCATCTGCGAAGTAGATTCCAACTTTGTTCTTTGTGCTTTATGCTTTGTGCTTTAATTAGTAGCGACTAAAAAAGCCGGACCCTCTCACGAAGCTCCGGCTTTTTTTTATGCAGTTAAGAATTTTACTTCTTATAAGTTACTGTTTTAACCGCTTGGATGGTACGCTCGATGCTAGGAAGAATTTCTTCGATCAAAGTAGGCGCATACGGAAGTGGTAAGTCACGTGAGTTTACACGAACCACGGGCGCATCTAAATAATCAAATGCCCAACGCTGTAAGTGGTACGCAATTTCAGATGAAATCGCAGATAAAGGATTCGCTTCCTCCACTACAACACAACGATTTGTTTTCTTAACAGATTCAACCACTGTGATATAATCAATCGGACGAACCGAACGTAAATCGATTACTTCGCAAGAGATTCCTTGTTTCTCTAATTCCTCTACTGCAGGCATCACCACACGAGAAAGCATTTTGCCGAAGGTAACAATCGTTACCGTAGAACCTGGCTTCACGATATTTGCCTTACCAATAGGGATTAAGTATTCTCCATCAGGTACTAAACCTTTGTCCCCATACATCACCTCAGATTCCATAAAGATCACCGGATCGTTATCACGAATCGCTGATTTAAGTAAACCTTTCGCATCTGCAGGATTCGAAGGAACCACCACTTTTAAACCGGGTGTGTTCGCAAACCAGTTCTCGAAGTTAGACGAGTGTTGAGATGATAATTGACCTGCATTTCCCGTAGGACCACGGAAGACGATAGGGCAAAAATATTGTCCACCGGACATAGACATCAATTTAGATGCTGAGTTGATAATTTGATCAATCGCAACTAAAGAGAAGTTAAAAGTCATAAATTCAACAATGGGACGAAGACCATTCGCTGATGCGCCTACGGCAATACCACCAAAACCTAATTCAGCAATCGGCGTATCAATTACGCGCTCAGGACCGAATTCATCTAACATTCCTTGTGAAACTTTGTAGGCACCGTTGTATTCTGCCACTTCCTCACCCATTAAAAAAACAGATGCATCACGTCGCATTTCTTCATTCATTGCCTCACGTAAGGCTTCTCTATACTGAATCTCTCTCATAAAAAATGTAAATCTTGTGGGATTAACAAGCTTCACAAAATTAGGCAAAAAATAGTCCATTTTCACAAAATCATGGTAATTTTGAGGAATCCATTGAAGAAAAAAATCCTATGTCAGTCGAAATCGCTTCTATTTCAAAATCTTTGCCTGCTTTTTTAAGCGAAAATTCCTATTTGCAAATAGCGGTTTTAATCGACGAGCAAACTTCGAAGCATTGCCTTCCCTTAATTCAAGCTTATTTACCCTCCGGATTTATCAAGATTCAGATAAAATCAGGGGAGAATAATAAGCATTTGGGTACTTGTGAAAAGGTGTGGGAAGCGATGACGAAAGCAAATATGGATCGCCATGGCCTTTTGATTAATCTGGGCGGTGGGGTGATTGGAGATTTGGGCGGGTTTTGTGCGTCCACTTATAAGAGAGGAATTGATTTTATTCAGGTGCCTACCACGCTTTTGGCTCAGGTAGATGCGAGTGTAGGAGGGAAATTAGGCGTAGATTTTCAAGGCTTAAAGAACCATATTGGGGTATTTAATCTACCCAAAACCGTTTTAATCGATCCCGATTTCATTCAAACTTTAGCCCCAGCACAGAAGCTCTCCGGCTACGCGGAAATCATCAAGCATTGCCTAATTCGCGATGCGGAGAAATGGGAGCAAATTAGTCATACCGATTTTGCACAGGTTGACTTTGCAGGACTAATTGAGCATTCCATCAATATAAAGAAAGCCGTAGTGGTAGAGGATCCTACCGAAAAGGGATTACGTAAAATATTAAATTGGGGGCATACTTTAGGGCATGCCGTAGAAACATTCTTGTTAGATCAAGGCAAACGCAAGATTTTACATGGAGAAGCGATCGCGGTCGGTATGATCATGGAGGCTTTCCTGGCTTTTCAACGCGGATTAATTAGCGCTGATGAATTAGGGGATATCGAAGTGTATTTGTTTGAGACTTATGGAAAAGTAACTTTGAAGGCTTCGGAGATTCCTGCCATCATTGCTTTGACACTTCAAGATAAGAAGAACAAAGGCGGGGAAGTGAGATTCTCCTTGTTAACAGGTATTGGGGATTGTGGCTATGATATTCCGGTTAGTAAATCGGAGATGAAAAAGGCTATCGAATTCTATATCGGCTAATTATTCCATTACTTACTCAATTACTTGCGGCACTTTGAAATAGGTCTCATTCGTATCTGGACCCAAGGCTAGCGCTTTTGAACGATCTAAGGTGATTTTTGCCTCATCTTCTCTGAAGTTATTCAAGGCTGAGGTCATGTGTACTAAAGGTTCCACAGCAGACGTATCCACTGAGTTCAATGCCTCCATCCAACCTAACACTTTGTTAATGGAATCTTGCATATCCCCGATTTGTGATTCAGCGATGTCTAATCGGGCTAAATGCGCCACTTTCTTCACATCCTCTTGACTAACCTTCATTTTCTTTTGGCTTTAATTTTTTATCCTCAGGCATATGCTTGTCCAAAAACTCATTTAATCGATCGCGATCGAGGCTGGAGGTGATTTGGCCTAATGAATCAATATTCATCTCAAAGCCCGCTAATTCCGGATGCACTTTAGGCAATTCCTGCTTTTTCTCCTTCTTCGCCATGATCTATTTTATACGGTGGGAAATTTAGTTAAAGCTACTGTCAATCGCTCGATCACCTCCGATTTTCCCCATAATTGCATGGAGATCATTAAATCTGGACCCGCTCCATTGCCACTTAGCGCCACGCGCAAAATCTGCATCACCTTGCCCATTTTTATTCCATTCGTTTCTAAAACGTCATGAATGGCCTGCTTAATGTTTTCTGGCTCCCAAGCACTCACCGCTGGCAAAACTTGTAAAATAAATTTCAATCCACTGGCTGCATCCGCATTCCATTTAGAAGCTAAAACAGCCTCTTCGTAAACCACTGGGCGTGATTGAAATTCAGCCACCTTAGCCGCTAATTCTTGCGGGAAAGTAATGCGATCTAAAAACAAGTGAACAAAAGAAAGCCCTTGGTCCGCAGGTAAAGAAGGCAAATAATCCTTCGCCAAAGCTACCGGATCTTGTAATTTCAAGTATTGTTCATTAAACCATTGGGCTTTTTTCACATCGAACTTCGCCCCGGCTTTATTAATACGCTCTAAAGAGAAGGCCTCAGCTAACTCAGTCAAACTAAACATCTCTTGTTCCGTACCTGGATTCCAACCTAAGAAAGCTAAGAAATTCAAGGTAGCTTCCTTCAAATAACCTTCTTGCTTAAATCCTTTCGAAACCACCCCCGTCGCTGGATCCGTCCATTCCATAGGAAAAACTGGGAAACCACCTAAATCCGCGTCGCGCTTCGATAATTTACCATTGCCTTCTGGCTTTAATAAAAGAGGCAAATGTGCGAACTGAGGTGCTTTCCAACCAAAAGCTTGGTATAATAAAATATGCAATGGCGCCGAAGGCAACCATTCCTCCCCCCGAATCACGTGGGTAATTTCCATAATATGATCATCCACCACATTCGCTAAGTGGTAGGTCGGCATTCCGTCGGATTTCATCAAGACCTTATCGTCAATGCTAGAAGTGTGCACATGTACCCAATCGCGGATGCTGTCTTGGAAGCGAACCTCGCCTTTCGCTGGAACTTTCAAGCGAATGACATAGGGAGTTCCGTCAGCGATTAATTGATCTACTTCGGCCTGAGCTAAAGCGATCGAGTTTTTTAACTTAACACGCGTTAAAGAATTGTATTGAAAAGCAGAACCTTGGCTTTCAAAACTAGTACGCATCGCATCTAAATCTTCCGACGTATCAAAGGCGTAATAAGCTTTTCCTTCTGCTAGTAATTGATCTGCATAGGCTTTGTATAGTACTTTGCGTTCGCTTTGGCGGTAAGGCTCATGTGGACCTCCCACGCCTACCCCTTCATCTGGGCTGATACCTAACCAAGCTAAACTGTCAATAATATATTGCTCCGCACCGGGCACAAAGCGCGCCTGATCGGTATCTTCGATTCGTAACAAAAATTTACCGCCCATTTTGCGGGCAAACAGGTAATTATATAAAGCGGTTCTTACCCCTCCAATGTGGAGCGCTCCCGTAGGACTGGGTGCAAATCGAACACGTACTGAATTAGACATTTTATCTTATTTATAGGCAATACAGGAAATTTCAACTCGCACATCTTTAGGCAGGCGAGCGACCTCCACGGTTTCCCTGGCTGGAGGATTTGAGACAAAATAACGACCGTAAACTTCATTTATTTGGCTGAAATGATTCATATCCTTCACGAAAATGGAACATTTCACTACCTGATCAAAACTATACCCAGCCGCCGTCAATATATGTTGCAAATTCAACATCACCTGATTCGTCTCCTCTTCAATGGTTCCACCGGCATCAAAAACGGATAAAGCAATCTGTCCGGACACATAAAGGGTGTTATTTACTTCAACTGCCTGAGAATAAGGACCGATCGGAGCGGGTGCTTCAGGGGATAAAATTATTTTTTTTGTCATACCTTTGAAATGAAATGCAAGTTACCAAAATTTGAGCTAATCATCGAAATCCTAGCTTGCTTTGTTTGAAAATCATGCTGAAACGAATTTACTCTAACAAGGGTGTCTTTTTCATGTTGCTTTCCTCTCTTTGCTTCGCAATCATGTCCGCGATCGCGAAAGAAATGAGTCACACGTTTAACTCCATTCAACTCGTATTTTTCCGCAGCGCCGTAGGTTTACCCTTTCTATTTTTTAGTCTCTACCGCAAGCCCGCCATCCAAGTAGGCGGCAAACTCTATTTCATCATTTTGCGCGGCCTATTGGGCGCATTCACCCTCTATTGCCTCTTTTTTACTCTCGAGCATTTAGGTTTATCGTTAACAAACACCTACGGACAAGCTTTCCCGCTCTTTATCGCGGTCTTTAGTTTTTTCTTATTGCCAAACGAAGGTTTATCCAGCAAACAGGTTTTATTTCTACTTATCGGCTTTTTCGGCATTTTATTGATTTTTCAACCCGGAAGCGGTGGGTCGATTTGGCACCATAGCACCGGAATTATTTATGCCATTGGAACCGCCCTAGGCTATTTAGCCATCAAAGAGGCCCAAAAATACTATGATTCCCGCTGGGTCGTCATTTCCTTCATGGGAGCTGGTTTAATTGCTTCTACCATCTCTTTACTGACGGGAACTTTGGGTGGATTTGAAAATAGTTTTGTCACCGGAGTTTGGGTGCAACCCTCTATTGCGGAATGGTTAGCAGCACTCATCATGGGACTATTAGCCCTAGGAGTTCAATACTTCACTACCCAGGCACTATTAAATGAAAAAGCAAGTGTGGTAGGTGTCGTGGGAAATAGCGCCGTCATTTTCTCGATTATCATCGAGGTGGTATTAGGACATGGATTCCCGAATTTCATTACGCTGATCGGTATGGGGCTGATTGTTTGGGCGGGGTGGAAGATTAGTCGCTAACGCAACTAATTAAAGAATAGAGCATAAAGCACAAAGAATAGAGTCGGAATCCGCTTCGCGGATGAATTTGAGAAAAATCCTTACCGAACTCATCGCCGGAGGCGATACCACCTCTATGCTTTATTCTTTGTGCTTTATGCTTTAAATAAATTAAGCTTTAAACAAAAAATGGGACCTTTTAGGGTCCCATTTTTTTGATATTAAAATCTAGAAATTATGCTGTCGCATTATTCATCACTTCCGTTTGCTTACGGATCGATTCTAAGTGAACTAATTTGAATAGTTCTTCTACGAACTCAGGATATAAGGCTAAACCTTTGGCCTGATTAGCCCGATCATTATGTAATTGCTTCCAACGATCTAATTGCAATACC
>CAIVPV010000043.1 GCA_903907915.1 uncultured Cytophagaceae bacterium | reverse complement strand
GGAATAAGAGGAACCTGCACTTTGTGCACATCTCAACTGACGAGGTTTACGGGTCGATTCCAGAAGGAGAATCAAATCGAGAGTGGGAGCGACCTCACCTTCCAAGCAATCCCTACAGCGCCAGTAAATCGGCACAAGAAAGCATGGCAATCGCATACTTTAAGACTTATCAAATCCCACTCGTCATTATAAATTCCACAAATATGATTGGTGAAACTCAGAATCAAGAGAAATTCCTTCCAAAGGTTATAAATCGGATTGAACATGATTATTCGATAAATATTGACACAAACGATGATGGTGTTATTGGCACGCGTAAGTATGTACACGTTTGGGACGTAGCACACGCGGTCTGGCTGTCAGCTTTAGAGCTTCTTAATTCACCCGTCAGTAACTCACAATCAGACTTGCCACTCCGATTTCACATTTCGGGTGCGGAAGAAATTAGCAATCTAGATTTAGTGAATTATGTGGGAGAATTTTTAAACAAGGAACCTAAATTGACAATTTCACCTTCTCCTCGCCCTGGTTATGACCTAAGGTATGAACTCTCTACGGAGAGGATTAGGGCTTTAGGATGGTCTGAAAAGAAACCGATCAGAGAGCAAATTGGCGAAATCGTTCGATGGACCAAAAGCAACAAAAAGTGGCTATTTATAGACTACGACGATCCTCAGACAGTTTAATTACTCTGAACTCTGGTAGCGGAAGCAGAATTGTCTTTCGAACACCTTCTGCCTTAACGATTTTTTCCACAATTGAAGTTGAGTAATTCCAAGAAAAGATCACCGCATTATCGAGCACAGGGATTTCTTCAAGTGACGAAATCTGGATTCTTGTTCCTGGGGCAAATTTTCCAATTTTTAGAGGATTGTCATCAACAATAAAATCAAAATCTATCTCCCTAAGTCCGAGAATATGAAAAAGACTCGTGAACTTTGCAGGGACACCGTATCCAAGTAACGTTTCACCACGAGCTTTGATTTCAGCTATCTCCTCGTTAAGTTTCTGAGCAAGTTCGGAGACTCTCAGATTAAATCCGTCCCAAGTTTTCGCTTCATGAATCCCCAAAGTTGCCTCATGATCAATTGCAAGTTCCACCGATGGCGAAATTGGCTGGCGCGCACCTATCTTCTTGATAAATACACGGGCAGAACCACCATGAGCATCAAATCTTTCGACGTCAAAGATTTCCAAATTGAATTGGATCAGGAATGCCTTAAGTGGAGCAATGGAGTGGTAAGACGTATGTTCATGATAAATCGTGTCAAAAAGTAATTTCTCAAAAACATCAACAACGTAGGAGAATTCAATCACAGCGGTCGAATCTGGACCCATCAGGATTGAAATGCCACTGAAAATATCTTGCAAGCTATCAGAATGCGCTAAGACATTATTTGCAATTATCAATTTGGGCGTTGAGTAGTCAACCAGAATAGTTCGTGCTACGCGGGAAGAGAAAAAATCAACTATTGTGGGAATTTCTGATCGAATTGCGATATCTGTAGCATTTATTGCGGGGTCAATTCCCAGAACTTTGCAGCCCGAACTCTTTATCTGGGAAAGGAGATACCCATCGTTTGAACCTATTTCAACTACCAAATCGGAATTACTCAACTTGAATTGGGATATGTATTTTTCAGCGAGGG
>CAIVPV010000042.1 GCA_903907915.1 uncultured Cytophagaceae bacterium | reverse complement strand
GTCAAAAGAAGAGCAAAAAGAAAAACTAGAAAGTCTGCTGGAAGAATTCTCGCTGACACATGTGCGGAAGAGTTTGGGGCAGGTGCTTTCTGGGGGAGAGAGAAGGAGAACGGAGATTGCGAGGGCGCTGGCAGTGGATCCCAAATTTATTTTGTTAGATGAGCCGTTTGCGGGGGTCGATCCCATCGCGGTGGAGGAGATTCAGGCGATTGTGTCGAAATTGAAATATCGGAATATCGGAATCTTGATTACGGATCATAATGTGGATGAGACTTTGTCAATTACGGATAGGGCTTATTTGCTTTTTGAGGGAAAGATTTTGAAGGCGGGGACGCCACGAGAATTAGCGGATGACGAACAAGTTCGTCGTTTGTATTTGGGTAAAAACTTTAAGTTGAAAGAGAACCAAAAATGAAAAAGGAGACGATTGCGGTACATGGGAGTCATTTGAAGGATGAAACGGCGGGGGCGATTGCGGCGCCGGTTTTTTTGACGACGACTTTTGAACGGGCTTTAGATGGAACATATCCGAAAGGCCACATGTATTCCCGCAACTCCAATCCGAACCGCATTGCACTTGAAAAAGGCCTGGCGGCCTTAGAAGGGGCGTCGCGAGGCTTCGCCTTCGGCTCAGGCCTCGCCGCAGTCAACGCCGTATTTCAATGCCTTAAATCTGGCGACCATATTTTAATGCCTGAAGTAGGTTATTATGCCTCGTACAAACTGGCGGAAGAAATTTTGGGGCCCTGGGGATTAGAAGTGACACAGGTGGATATGACAGACCTAGCGAAGGTCGAAAAAGCGGTCCAGAAAAACACTAAACTCATCTGGGCAGAGACCCCGGCGAACCCGATGCTCAGCATCACCGACATAAAAGGCCTTGCTAGCATAGCGCAAAAACATAAATTAAAACTAGGCGTAGACAATACCCTGGGCACACCAGTTCTCCAAAACCCCATCGCCCTGGGCGCAGACATCGTCATGCACGCGACAACAAAATACATCGGCGGACACTCGGATATTATGGGTGGCGCGGTGTTATTGAAAGAAGATGACGAGTGGGCGAAAAGAATAGAAAGGGTGCAGATATTGATGGGGGCGACGCCTAATCCATTGGATTGCTACTTATTAGCGAGGGGATTAAAAACTTTGCCATTGAGAATGCGCGAGCACAGTGCGAATGCTTTGGAACTAGCAAAGCGTTTGGAGAAACACCCGAAAGTAGAGAAAGTACACTATCCCGGCTTGGAATCGCATCCACAGCATGCTTTGGCAAAGGCCCAAATGCCTCAGGGCTTTAGCGGAATGATTGCTTTGCAAGTCAAAACGGGTGAAACGGAAACAAGGGAAATGGCAGGAAAACTGCAGATTTTTCAACAAGCGACGAGCTTAGGCGGGGTAGAATCGCTGGTGGAACACCGCAAGTCCATCGAAGGGCCGCAAAGTACGACGCCGGGAAACCTATTGCGTTTCTCTATCGGCTTAGAACATGTGGATGATTTGTGGGCGGATTTAGAACAAGCCCTAAAGACGATTTAGAGATCCTTCTCTAATTTCACTTCAATTTCTTTATTAATTCCCTTCAATTCGACACGTTGGCGCTTGTAGCCTGATTTAGAAACGGAGATGAAATTATATTGCTTTTCGTCAATCTTAATTTCGACAGGGGTCTTTCCCACGAAGTAACCGTTTAATATAACCTCTGCACCCGCAGGGTCAGATTTGACTAAAATAGTCTTGGTAGCAGGCGAAACAAATGAACTTAATGCACTGATTAACAATAAGATAACTAAATTTTTCATGTAGGCGTTGAATGAATTATTCAAATCTACCGAAAAATAAACGAAATAGTATCCTGAAGGCTAAAAATATCGAGTTGCTGATAATTGAAGCTGGGCATTTAATACATTCTTATCGAGCACCCACTCGTAATTGCGCATCCAAGCAAAATTTAATTTGCCAGAAAAGGCATAAGAACCGACGCGGCGCTGGTAATATCCTCCCCACAAAAGATCCACCCATTTTTGATCATAGTTCGTAAACGCATCGTAAAAATAGTCCATATTGTGCGCGTAGCGCTCGATGGTAAAACCTGCGATGGAATGTGGGTGAACGAAAGCGAGGTCGAAAGTTTGTAGGTTGGATCCCGGGCCTATGCCAGCACCTAAAACTTGACCTTCATTCGTATACCCATGACGGACAAAATCGTGGCGGTACCAAGGGCCATTGTTCCGGACTAATCGATCCGCCGTCATTTCCATGGAGGTATTCTCCAAAGCTAGACGAATATAATGGCCGGGGGCCTGCGGGAACACCTTGCGAAGACCGAATAAATAGGCGCGCGAGTGCTCATTAGACAGAAACCAATCCCAAAAACTGGTCGAATAATCGTTCCAACCCATTTCGCCATATAGCTCGATTTGCGCGGAAGGTAAAACCCAACGTGCTGAGAAAGAGGCCAATTGATCCCTTCTTTTGGCATCCTCTAAAGGCGTACTCTTCTTCTCAAATGGCAATATAAAGGGAAACACGTCGGTCAAACCAGACCCCATATCTGAGGTATAGAGATGAAAGGCTCGGGAAAAACCTAGAAATAATCCGGGGATCCAGCGTGGCTGGTAGTTAATGGTTACAGCGGAAATATAGCGTGCATCGGAGGATTTTGGCTCTAAATAATTAATGCCATTTACGAGGTAATCAGACGCCGAAGGCTGAACTCCAGAACCCTCCAGTCGACCCCCAATTAGCTGAAATTCAAAGGAACCTAAAAAGGTTTTTACCGGTTTCACGCTATTAAATGTGCCGTGCAAGAAGCCAGGGGCATTGTTTGACATCAATAAGGAATTCCGGAAACCGGGGCCCCACCAGAGATTTTCGGTGGAAATACCCACAGAGACGGAACGGGAGGAGAGGCGCAGGGCACTTTGGCCTAAACGAAAACGGGTATACGTCGAATTGCCAAAACGTTCTGGTATATCGATGCTATTCCAGAGCACCAGCATGGGCGCGCGGTAGGCCCCCTGCAAGGAAAAAGTCTCAAACGAAGGGTTCGCTGCGTAAACAAGCTCAGGCTTTAACTGAAAACTCAAGGCTTTGTATTTCAGAAAAAAACCAGCCGTTAGATAAGTTTGCAAGCCTCTCGCCGGGATCATCGCGCCGTCATTCCAGCCCATGGGAGCATCGGAATTATAGGAAGTCAGGATAGTGGCAGGCAGCAGCTTCGCCGAAATGGAATCTGAAACCGGCCTTATAGTAAACGAATAAGACGCCCCAGATAGTAGTTGCTGATTGCGCAATCGCTCTTCTGAATAATCCGGCATTCCTACGGGAACCGTCTGTGCAAAGATTTGTGTGGTCAAAAAGAAAAAAAAGATCCATTTAAGCATGAACAAATTTAGGTAGGAATGCCCGCAATTTGTAAATTTGAGTGATAAAGATTTCCATGAACAAAAAGACTAATCGATTTATTCTAATCCGCTACGTGAACGATGCCCTAGTGGTCATCGCGGCCTATTTAGTAGCGCTTTGGAACTTAGGACACCTCGATCAATGGAATCCATCCTTTACAATTCTTGCTTTAGTGATTTGGTATTTTGTCTCGTCATTTTCCAAACTCTATGCCGATAGACGCTCCAATAAGTTCGCCGAAGAAATCATTTTCATCCTTTACCACCTAATTTTATTTACCATTTTACTCAGTTCGAGT
>CAIVPV010000041.1 GCA_903907915.1 uncultured Cytophagaceae bacterium | reverse complement strand
GAGAAACTGTTTTATCATTGACAGGTAGCTATCTTCCGTTTGAGGAAGAGCAAAAATTGAATGTGAATGCGGAGTTGAATCAAACTGACTTGCAGATTTTGGAACCATTTACAGAAGGTGTTTTCTCTGGGTTGAAAGGTTCAGCTTCTGGGAATTTACATATTGGAGGCTTACCTACGAAGCCAGAAATTACGGGCGAAATTGTTTTCGCAAAGGCCGGCGCTGTCTTTGATTATTTAAAAACAGCTTTGTCTGTTTCGGATACGGTTAATTTTACGCCTAGAAAAATATATGCCAAAAATTGGACCGTCCTGGATCCTGAAGGCAATAAAGCGGTCGTTAATACGGCTTTGCTTTTCCCAGAACAAAAACCTTTTGAACTCGATATTCAGGCTAATTTAGATCACTATAAACTACTAAATACAAGTCGCGAACCGAACTCCATTTATTATGGATTAGGTTATGCCTCTGGTCCCATGCGTGTTTCGGGAACGATTGATAATTTAGTGGTTTCGGCGAATTTGAAATCTGAAAAAGGAACCCGTTTGTTCATTCCACTAGATCGGGAAGAAGATGCGACGGAAGCGGAGGATTATAGTTTTGTGAGCGAATTAGCCTCTTCTAATCTAGATTTAGTGCAGTCCACTGTTTCGACTAAATTGCAAGAAGATGGAATTACGCTTGATTTACGTTTGGCCTTAACTCCAGAAGCATACGGTGAAGTTCAATTCGATTCGAAAAAAGGGGATGTGATGCGGATGTATGGTTCGGGTGATATTAAGATGAATTTGGACAAAAAAGGAGCCTTTAAAATGGTGGGAGATTATGCCATCGATCAGGGGGATTATACCTTTACGCTTCAAAATTTGATTAATAAAAAGTTTGCAATTCAGCGGGGTTCCAAAATTTCGTGGACAGGGGATCCTTTAGAAGCGAATGTTAATATTAAGGCAATTTATACACAATACACCTCTCTATTTCCTATCCTATTAGATACGACTAACAAAAGCAATTTGCCTGAGTTTAAGCGACGTTATCCAGTAGATGTGACGATTAGTTTGCAGGATCGATTATTATCGCCTAGCGTAAACTTTGATATTGGTATAAGGGACTATCCGAAAGACATGACCTTAAACGGTGCCGTTACGGCCTTCACTAATCGGATCAAAACGGATGACCAAGAGTTGACCCGCCAAGTAAGTAATATCTTATTGTTTGGCCAATTAGTTTCTCCCTTCGGTGGAAGTGGTTTAGCGCTGGGGAATTTGATGGGGAATTTCACGGAAATGCTTTCGAATCAGCTGAGTAATTTGGCCTCTAAAATCAATAAAGATCTCGACATATCCGTGTCTTTAGGCGGTGGGGCTTTGAATCAGGATATCCTATCGAACCTGCAATTAAGAGCCTCTTATAATTTTAATGATCGACTTCGAATTACTCGGAGTGGAGGATTTACGGATGCCCGAAATCAAACGAGTCCTCAAATTTTATTTGGGGATTGGGCCTTGGAATGGTTCGTTAGACCAGATGGAAGTTTGCGTTTAAAGACCTATAATCGAAACGTTCAAACGACGATCTTAGGATCTTTTAACTCCTACCAGATTAACCAAACCGTGGGTGCCAGCTTGTTGTATAACAAAGGATTTAATCAATTTTTTTGGCAGAAAAAGAAATAAAAAAGGCCACCCTTTCGGATGGCCCATTTTAAAAATGAATAGAGGAAATTACTTTACCTCGAATGCACCTGTTCCGATTAGGAAACCTTCTGCATATAATTCCACTGAATATTTACCAGCCTTGTAAGCTACACCACCACGAGGGTAGGTTACAGCTACTGTTTGGCTATCATTAGTATATTCAAAAGTTTGCTTAACTGTGTATGCCACTTCTTTACCATTAATTGAGATACGGCCTGAACCGATTGCCTCATCTGATAAAGTAGCTCCTTCACCATCGATTACGCGAACGTAAACGGTCTTGTTTTCTAATTTCGTGATCGGGTTAGTAGCTAGGCTAAATACCACTTTCAATTTCTCAATTTTCTTTCCATTCAAACGAGATCTTTCTGTTTCCTTGCCTTTAGCGTTTACAGCTAATACCTTCAAGTTTTGAGCTTTTAAAGCAGCAGCAATGCTCACTTTACGCGCTAATTCTTTATTGCGTTGGCTTACAGAAGAAATGGTGTCAGCAAGCGTTTGGTTTTGATTTTTCAAGCCAGAGTTTTCTGTATTTAACGTCGTGTTTTGCGTAGTTAATACTTGGTTATTCTCTGTTAAAATTCCGTTTTGCTTTTTCAATTCTACGATTTCACCATCCTTAGTCGTTAATACGGCGTTGTATTCCTTGATTTTTGCTTCGTATGAAGCAATGGTTGCATGATTTGCACTCTTTAAAGAGGCTTTATCTTGCTGCAATTGAATTTTTAATGCTTCTAAATCGGCTACTTGACCACCTAAAGATTTGATTTCAGCAATTTTAGCGTCTAATTGAGTGGAGATCGAATCTAATTGCGCGCGAGTATTGGATAACTCAGCTGCTTTTTCTTCGATTTGAGTTGCTTGATCTTTCGTCGTTTGGTTCGAGCGGAAGTACAAAACTCCTAATACTGCCGTTAGCACAGCTAAGACAATAATGGCAATTTTGGAATTGTTATTAGGCGATTGTTCCATTTGGTTATAAATTGATTTTAAAGGGTTTATGTATTTTAATGGCGCAAAAATACAAAATAAAGTTCACATTTCGGATTGAAGACTCTTTTTGTTTAATTTGCACACCATTTATACATCCTATGCCTACATACGACTTTATTGTCATCGGTTCTGGAATTGCGGGTTTATCCTACACGGTTAAAGTCGCAGACTATTTTCAGGAGCGCCAAATTCCAATCAAAATCGCCTTGATTACGAAGACCGTAGCAGAGGAAACGAATACGAAATATGCGCAAGGTGGGATAGCAACTGTTTGGGATTCTGCCGATTCTTTCGAAAAACACATCGATGACACGATGGTCGCTGGCGACTTTGTGAGCGACCGAAAAGTGGTTGAAATAGTGGTAAAAGAAGCTCCTGAGCGCTTACAGGAATTGATTGCGTATGGCACGGCATTTGATCGGCAGGAAGATGGGTCCTTTGATTTAGTGAAAGAAGGAGGTCATTCGGACAAACGGATTTTGCACCATAAAGATTCGACAGGAAACGAAATTGAGCGGGCTTTATTAGCCAAAGTCAAGTCATATAAAACAGTAGATTTCTTCACGCATTATTTTGCTGTTGATTTAATTACTCAGCATCATTTGGGTGAAAAAGTAACCAAAGACACACCCGGGAAAAAGTGTTTCGGGGTCTATGTTTTGAACCTCAAAACAAATAAAATTGAAACTTTTTTAGGTAAAACTACCTTGTTAGCTACAGGGGGAATAGGTCAAGTTTATCAATCGACTACGAATCCTACTATTGCTACGGGCG
The DNA here is from genome assembly GCA_903907915.1 of uncultured Cytophagaceae bacterium. Taxonomy (GTDB): domain Bacteria; phylum Bacteroidota; class Bacteroidia; order Cytophagales; family Spirosomataceae; genus Aquirufa. Next base: position 7,601 of record CAIVPV010000041.1, on the reverse strand, counting down.
ATGGAATTGCCATGGCTTACCGGGCCAAAGGCTTTGTGGAAGGAATGGAATTCATACAATTTCATCCGACGGCCTTATATAATCCAGGCAAGAAACCTTCTTTTTTGATTTCAGAAGCCGTTCGTGGCCATGGAGGAATATTGAAGAACCAAGATGGTAGCACGTTCATGGAAAAGTACGACGCACGTTTGTCCTTAGCCCCTCGGGATATTGTGGCACGCGCGATTGACTCAGAAATGAAAACGCATGGAACCGATCACGTTTTTTTAGATACACGGCATATCCCGAAAGAAGAAATTCTTCAGCATTTTCCGATGATTTATGACCATTGCCTCCAGGTTTTAGGTATTGATATGTCGGAAGAAATGATTCCTGTCGTCCCTGCACAACATTATTTATGTGGTGGGATTATCGTGAATGAACACAGCCAAACCAATATTGAAAATCTCTTCGCAGCTGGCGAATGCTCGTTCACTGGATTGCATGGAGCGAATCGTTTAGCTTCGAATTCACTCTTAGAAGCCATCGTCTTTGCGCACCGTGCCTTTGAAAAATCGGTAGCGGAATTGGGTACGCAAGTACTTCCCTCAGGCATTCCAGCTTGGAATGATGACGGAACTAGGAACCCGGAAGAGATGGTTTTAGTGACGGAAATGACGCGTGAATTAGAATCCATTATGTCTAATTATGTAGGCATCGTTCGCACGGATCGCCGTCTGAAAAGAGCCTATGATCGATTGGAATTAATCTATTTAGAGCACGAGGAATTATACCGGCAGTCTAAGATTACGGTGCCTTTATGCGAATTAAGAAATATGATTAATGTGGCTTATTTGATCATCAAACACGCCCGAGCACAACGCGAAAATAAAGGTTTGCACTATAACTTAGATCTGATTCTTTAGGTAAGAAACAATGACGTCTAGTCCTTTTTCGAAGTGTTGATTATTCGGAATCACGATATCGCAGGAACGTTTGTGTGGGCGAATAAATTCTTCATAAGTAGGCTTTACATGGTATTTCCAGCGGTACATCACGTCTTGTAAATCGTATCCGCGTTCTTCGTTATCCCGCTTAATTCTCCGTTTTAATTTGATTTTATCCTGTGCATCGATGAAGATTTTTAGGTCCAAAAGGGAGGCCAATTCAGGGAAGTGAAACACAAAAATACCTTCTACTACTAAGATTTTGCGCGGGTAAAAATGCAGCATATCGGGCACTTTTACTGTGTTATTAAAGGTATATTCTAACCGGCTGACGATTTCGCCATTTCGCAATCTCTCTATATCAGCTGCGAAGGCTTTATCATCAATTGCCCCAGGAAGATCAAAGTTTTCAATACCATTATGATCTTTAGTCTGTTCTTCAATCGAGCGATAGTAATTATCTTGAGATAAAAGACAAATGTCGTCAGTTTGAAATTGCTCCATTAATCGGCTTAAAAACAGGGTTTTACCTGAGGCGCTACCTCCAGTGATTCCGATAATAAAGGGACGTTCGATTGTTGACATGTGTGCTAATTCGGTTGCAAATTTGCGAAAAGGTTTTTATTTAAGCTAAAAAAGGGCTTTCATTTTCGGAATTTGAGGTAAATGGCTACCTCGTCCTTTGTTTTAGAGGCTACGTGATGCAGGCCAGCTTTCGCAAATTCGTCAATGATTTCCTTTTCAAAAAACAACTCTTTTCCACAACCCTCGTGTTGTAAACGTACACTTTTCGAGATTTCCTCTTCGATAATAATCGTTCCACCTTCTTCAAGAGCATCATTGATTTTTATCAACATTTGCGCACGATCCTCGAATTCATGCCAGGCATTGAAGACCCAAATTTGGTTTGATTTCTGTAGGCTTGCTGGATTCAATTCTACTTCCGTCGCCCAAATTATCCCTGTTTTCTCCGTAAAATAGGCAATGCTATCCGCTACGTCGTCGGCGTCCACCAGGGGATCGATCAGCGTTAATTGCTTTGCAGGATAATGGAGGCAGAGGCTGACTTCCCACCAGCCATAACCACAGCCTATGGAGGTGATGTGATCCTCTTTTTGCCAAAGCCCAAATTCGTAGAATTCTTTCATCGATTCGCAATTTAAGGTATATTTGACCAATTAAATAAAAAACAACATGGCGATTTTTATTGCTTCTACGGCCAGCGTAATGGGTCGTGTTTTTATCTCCAAAGACGTTTCTGTCTGGTACGGCGCCGTAATTCGTGCGGATGTGGAGGAAATTCATTTAGGCGAAGGCTGCAATATTCAAGATAATGCTGTTTTACATGCAGACGAAGGCGAAAAGACCATCATCGGAGCGAACGTAACCGTAGGTCATGGGGCGATTGTCCATGGCGCAGAAATAGGGGAAGGAAGCTTAATAGGAATGCAAGCGACCGTTTTGAATAGGGCCAAAGTAGGTAAATTTTGCCTCATCGGTGCCCACGCTTTAGTCACAGAAGGAATGGAAATTCCCGACTATTCGCTCGTTTTAGGAACCCCTGCTAAAGTGGTAAAAACACTAACTGAAGACCAGATCAATCGATTGAAATTTGGCCCTCCTCATTATGTAAAAATGGGAGCCGAACATAAATCAGGAAAATTCCCTCTATTAACCGCTGCTGATTTCGAATAATGGAACTTATTTTAATTCGCCATGCCCATGCTGGGCCACATACATCGGATGACAAAGGTCGTCATCTTTCTGAGAGAGGAATTGAAGAAGCCTTGTTATTAGGGGAATGGATGCATTTGAAACAAATCCCTGCTGGTTTTTGGCTCATTTCTGATGCCATTCGTACGCGAGAAACAGCAGAATTACTCGGAAAACCCTTTTCTGAATTTGAAAATTCAGAATTTTGGTATGTCTCGAGCGGTCCAGATTATCTAGAAAAATTAATGACGCGCACGGAGCCTGTTATTTACCTAGTTGCTCATAATCCATCCATCTCGTATTTAGCCTCCTATGTAACCGGCGAAATGATTCAAATGGAAACAGCTGGATGTATATCTTTGCATTTCCCAGGTCTGACTTCCTGGTCAGAAATCACCAAAGGTTCAGCCATCATTACCCACCAACTATGAACAAAAATCAAAAAATCTTTCGCTGGGTATTAATTCTATTTACGCTGTTGATGATCGCGTTAGCGGTGCAGATGGCGAGTCATACGACGGCGCCATGGAATAAAAAATCGGCTTTAAAATCCAGAAATCGTGCTATGTCGGATTCTACATTCTAAAATCGTGCTGCGCAATGATTTTGTGAATGTAGAATCTCTCCATCTTTCTTTTAAATGATATATGAAAAAAGGGGCCTTAGCCCCTTTTGATTTTAATGATAAAACATTTCACGAATGCATCGCCGCAGGCGATTCAAACTTTGAACTTTGCTCTTTGAACTTTGCTCTTTGAACTTTGCTCTTTGAACTTTGCTCTTTGAACTTTGCTCTTTGAACTTTGCTCTTTAGAGCACGCTTTCAATATGCTTCAAATGATGCGTACAATGCCACGCATATATCCCCAACACCTTGTCCAAAGGATACGTAATTCCGCGTTCTGGGTGGAAATAGGTTCTCTTCCAATCAGCTTCCAATACGGTTTCCATTAAGTATACCCATCGAAGATGGATGTAACGCAAGCCTTCTATCGACCAAGCGATGGGAGCTTGATTGCCATCTGGCATGGATGCCCAATCGTCTTCACTATATGGTTTAATGCTTGGATTATCCTCTGTTAGAGCCATTTTGAAGCGAATATAACTGTTCATGTGGCTATCCATTAAGTGGTGAATCACTTTGCGAGCTGACCAACTGCCTTCGCGATATGATTTTTCTAGAAGAGCTTCGTCCACCCCTTTTAACATGGCTTGTAAATCGTCTGCCGTAGAGGCAATGGTTTTTATCCATTCGGCTCTAATTTCTGGTGTGATGACCTCCGGATTTTTGTATTTCCCGATGGGGTATTGCAAAGGGTTCAGTTCCGTATTAGACATTTGTATAAAATTTAGTGATGGAAATGGCTGCCTCGCGGGTATGAGCGATCAAAGGATGTACGCCTGTTTTGATGGTCTCTAGCATTTCTTTGGCAGAGTCTTTACTTAAATGAGCCACATGCAAAGGAAGCAATGTTTCGCCTTCTTCGATTTCTAGAGGAGTGCAAACAAGGAAGTTTTCTGTGCCTAAGGCGGCTAATTCAGCAGCTTGGATTTTGATGGCTTGGAAACTTGCTTCCAAAGCCTCTTCGTTCGCACCATTGACCTCTAAAATTTGGACTTCTTGCGCAGCCTTTGCTTGCAAAGTGGCAGCTATGGCTTCATCTAATGCCTTTAATTGTTGATTTATGAAATAATAGTTTTTACCTGTTCTTAAGCGTTCGCGGATGGATTGACGAATGAAATAGGTTAATGAATCGCTTATATTTAGCCCTATTTCAGCCATTTGCTTGAAAATTAAGGAACTAGGGGACATGCCTGGAATGGTATTAGGGTCGTGTAGGACCACTATTCCTTGGGTGTCTAAGAATCCATCTATTCGGGTGCATACGCCAAAACCTAAATCATCAAAAGCCTGTTTTACTTGCGCTTGAATCAATTGGAGGTGAGCTAGACTAGCGTGCATCGGAATGCGTTTGCGCGTTAATTTCGATTTGTATTTGGCATTAAAATCAAAGACTTCGACTGATTCATCGATGACGATTTCGGTCGGAGGAAGGGCTACCGTCTCACCGGTAGGGGTTTGAATCACACCACAGCTGAATTCATTTCCGTTGACGAAAGACTCGAGTAAAATCGCGTCTTCGGAGTGGATCGATTGAATGCTTGCCTTCGTAACGGTATGAGTGAAATAATCCACCAAGGCACTTAATAATGAGCTAGGGTGGTGGTAGATTTGTTTTGAGAATACGACAGGGAATCCGATTCCTTCATCTAAATTCACCATCTTTTGCAAAAGGGTTACCTGGCCATTTTCGTCTAATTTTAACCAATCCTCACGGTAGATTTCTTCGATGAAAAGACATTTTTTGATGGCTTTGTCGAAATCTTCAATGGAATCTTCTTTCACGAAAGCAAGACCGATGGAAGAACCTTGGTGTGGAGCTTTGGCCACAAAAGGAATACCGATTTCTTTCTTAATTTGCTCGAAAAGTGTTTCTCTGCCGTATTTAGTATAGTCGTCTCTTTGTAAAACGAAGAATTTCTTCTCTAAACCCACAGATTTCTTCAGCCATTCGTTTTGTTTGGCCTTATCAATACCGATAGCCGACCCTAAGACGCTAGGCCCAGAATAAGGAATATTATACCATTCTAACAGACCTTGAATACTTCCGTCTTCCGCTCCAGGGCCGTGCATGGCGATGAAGGCAAAATCAAAATGCGAGGCAAAATCAGCCGGTTGAATGATCTTCCCCACTTCTGCTAATAAGGCCGCAGCATCGGCATCTGGCAAAGACTCGATATAGACTTCGAAAGGAGCAGTTTGTGAGCTTTTAGGAGGGTAGAAGGAACGTATTGATTCCTCAAATATAAGCTCCTCCTTAATCAAGATGAAATTACCTAAGCTATCCACGAAAACGGGGATAGGCTGAAATAAAGCCTTGTTCAGGTGAGCCATGGCTGTTTTGCCCCCTAAAAAACTGATTTCCCGTTCACGCGCGGGTCCGCCAAAAAATATTCCTATCCGCATCATATGCCTTTTAGGGTTTTACTTCTTCTACTGCAATAATTTCAGGCACATCTCTTCGGATGGCCTCTTCCACTCCTGCCTTAAAAGTCATGGCAGATATGTTACATGTTTGGCAATTGCCCGTTAGCGCTAATCTCAATATATTATCCGGAGTAATCTCGGTGATTTCCACATTTCCGCCATCCGCTATTAGATAAGGTCTAATGCTATCTAAGGTCGTCTGAATGCGGTGGTAAAGTGGGTGATTTTCCATATTAAGAAGCTTGGTTTTTCGCGTTAGAAATCGCTACTTGTTGTGCTAAATTAGCTGCAATGGCAATAAAGGCATCCGCACTCGGCCCTACGCTAGAGGCGATTGGTTTACCTTCGTCCCCTGCCTCACGGATGGCCTGAATTAACGGAACCTCTCCTAAGAAGGGAACCGCATATTTTTCAGCTAATTGCTTTCCGCCATCTTTACCAAACAAATAATATTTGTTCTCAGGTAATTCTGCGGGAGTAAAATAAGCCATATTTTCTACTAAACCCAAAAGCGGTACATTGATACCTGCTTGTTTAAAGAAGGCTAGGCCTTTTGTTGCATCGGAAAGGGCCACTTTTTGAGGAGTGGTCACAATCACTGCACCAGTCAGTTTAATAAGCTGTACTAAGGTTAAATGAACATCAGACGTTCCAGGAGGAAGGTCAATTAATAAATAGTCTAATTCGTCCCAGTTCGTATCTCCAAAAAATTGGCGAAGCGCCTGCGTCATCATAGGTCCTCTCCAAGGCACTGGACTTTCGCTAGGAGCTAAAAAGCCCATCGAGATCATCTTGATACCGTATTGCATAATCGGTTGTATGCGGTTTTTGCCGTCTACTTCGGTTACTAAGGGTTGTAAATCTTCCGCCCCAAACATCACGGGAATCGAAGGCCCAGAAATATCTGCATCTAAAATTCCCACTTTTGCTCCGGCATTCTTCAAGGCCATGGCTAGGTTCGCTGTTACCGTAGATTTTCCTACGCCACCTTTTCCTGATGCAATGGCAATCACGTTTTTAACGCCTGGAATGAGTGGGTCTTTCGAAGTCAACGAAGTGACTTCAGCCGTCATGTTAATAACGATTTTCAAGTCTGGATGCACTAAATTATGAATGGCATCCTCGCAATCTTTTCTAATCTTCTCTTTTAATGGACAAGCCGGGGTTGTTAGAACGACCGTGAAGCGAACCTCACCCACGCCTAATTCCACATCCTTAATCATATTCAATGTCACTAAATCTTTCTTCAGATCAGGTTCTTGAACGGTACTTAAGGCACCTAAAATAATCTCTTTACTAATACTTAATTCTCCCATGAATCTCTTTTCCTTTTCAAACCTCAAATATACGTGTTTTTTATTTCATGCGCGACGTATTCGGCGATTTTGCACGTATCAATTCTTTGGTATTTTTCCTCATTCAGTTCTGCTAATAATACCTCTAATACCCGGCGATGATCTAGTAATTTAGCCGGATGTGGTCTGTGTCCCAAAGTTCGGTAAATGGAATCCCATTTTTTCTGAATAACCTGCAATTCCGCATCAAAAAATACAGACGCAAATCGTTCCCATATATAATCTTGCGCTTGCTCGTTCGGATGAATCATATCTGCCTCATAGAAGCGGTAATCGCGCAATTCATCCACTATAATCTCATACGCAGGGAAATAGTGTACGTTTTCGAATTGTTTGGAAACGATGTCAGCCGCTACGCGCAGGCTAGATTTAGAAACTTGGTTTTCCATCATGCCGTCTTTTGTATGGCGAACGGGGGAAACGGTTAAAATCACTTGCGTTGTAGATGGGAGAGTAGAGAGTAGAGAGCAGAAATTAGAAACTATCTCATCTACCGTCGATAATCGTTTTTCGAAACGCTCTGCTGGCATTTTATGACAGTTCGCCACGGTTTTATTT
>CAIVPV010000040.1 GCA_903907915.1 uncultured Cytophagaceae bacterium | reverse complement strand
TTACGGGGAATAAGCTGGTGCGGTCTTTTGGCAAGATCTCCATGTCCCTAGATACCTTAATTCCTCGTATCGAATCCTGGCTGAGTTTGCAATTCCAAGTGCCTATTCCTATTCTCGCAAAGATGGGCGATCGAATCGTGCGTTATAATCTAGATGAAGGTTTACAAACGGCGGCGGCGGATGAGCCGGAGAATCGGGATGAATATTTGAAAAGGGTGGAGCCGATTTTAGGCAAGAAATTGACAGAAACGGTCAAAACGAAGATGGATCGCGAGCACATCGCCCTGGATAAAGTGGATCCGGAATTCGCGAGTATGATCAATTTCTCCTCCGTAAAATGGGCTTGGTCGCCTAATTTGAGCGCTTTTTACTCTATCGGGGATTTGCCTTTAATCAATGTGGGGCCAGTAGATGTGAATGCAACGGTGAAGGGAATGATGGAGGTGATTAAGAAGCCTAATAAGGAGGAGTTTTATGCCTATTGGGAATTATCCGAAGATCTTTGGTATTATTTCGCTTATTTTGAGGGCGAATTAGGCGTTTATTCTTCAGATAATTCCTTCCTTACCACGGTAAGGGAGTCGATGAAAACCCAGAAAAAGGGCGGAATTAAAGTCGTGGAGGCAGCTGCAGAAGAAAAGAATGCCTTCACCAAACGATTTACCTCTTATTACAAACCGTTGATTCCAGTGAAGAAGGCGCCAGTGAAAAAAGAACCAACAAAAACAAAACCAGCCACTAAAGGCAAAGAAAAGAGCGGTGGATTTTAAAAGTATACGATATTTAAAGCAGTTTTTTGATTGCCTGGACCGCTGGGGTTTAGTGCGACGTGATCCCTTTGGGAATCCAATCGGCATGAAACGAATTATCGTATTCATTTTAGGATGGCTGACTTATGCCCGCTTGAGCATATATAATCGTACAGAAATTAAAGGCACGGAAAAGATTGTGGATTTGCCGCGCGAAGGCGTCCTATTCCTATCAAATCACCAAACCTATTTCATGGATGTGATCTGTTTATACCACATCTTCTTCTCCGTAAAATGGCGTATAAATAATAGCATTCGCTTTCCTTTTTATCTTTTTGGGCCGCGATCGCGCCTGTTTTACGTGGCGGCCTCTGAAACGATGAAGGAAGATGGATTTTTACCTCAGGTTTTATCTTTAGCTGGGGCTATTTTAGTCAATCGTTCCTGGCGTGCACACGGCCAAGACGTAAAAAGAGAAGTAGATTTAGAAGCGCAAGAAAAAGTGAGCAAAGGCCTCGCTTTCGGCTGGGTGGTTAGTTTTCCACAAGGCACCACGCGTCCTTTTGCTCCCATTAGAAAAGGTACGGCGCATTTAATTAAAGCAGCTAATCCCATTGTCGTTCCCGTTCAAATCAACGGTTTCAGACGCGCTTTCGATAAGAAAGGCCTCTTTCTGAAGAAGCGTAACACGACTTTGAGCGTCGAATTCAAGGACCCGATTCGCTTCAAAGAATCGGACACAATCGAAGAGATCCTACAGCGAATTTCGGATGAAACCGGCATTCCGATGGTTGATACCCATGCTCAGTAAAACTCAAGGCATCGTCATTTCTTACATGCGCTATCGAGAAACCTCGATTTTAGTGAACGTGTATACGGCGGATTTTGGGATTTGTTCTTACATTGAAAATGGGGTTCGTTCTGCCAAAGCCAAGCATAAAATGGCCCTCTTCCAGCCACTCACCCAGCTCGATTTAGAGGTCTACCACAAGCCCGGAAAAGGCCTTCACCGCATCTCCGAAGCGAAATGTTCCTTTCCCTACCAAGGTATTCCTTTCGATATTGCGAAGTCTTCTCTGGCTCTTTTCTTGTCTGAAGTATTAAGCAAAGTCTTAAAAGAAGAGGAGGCAAATCCAGTACTTTTCGAGTTTTTATGTCAATCCTTGCAATATTTAGATCGGGCTAAAGATCACTTTGAGAACTTCCATTTACAGTTTTTATGGCAGCTGGCTGCTTTTTTAGGCTTTGGGGCAAGTAATTCCGCGGAGTTTTACCAACAATTAAAAGCCGCAGGTTGTATTGTTCCCACCTTCCAAGGGTTGGATGCGCTGATTCACGCTGATTACGGGCATCAAATTGTGCTGCACCGATCTGAGCGAAAAGAATTATTGGCTGGAATGCTACATTATTATCAATTGCACATGGAAAACTTCGGAGAGATTCGTTCCTTGCAAATATTACAAGAAGTATTAGCCTAATGCGTAATCT
>CAIVPV010000039.1 GCA_903907915.1 uncultured Cytophagaceae bacterium | reverse complement strand
GGTGGAAATAGATACGTACATTCACGAAAGTACCTGGAATTGCTTGATAATTTTGAAATAGAGAACAAAATTACCGTGCTTGACCCATCCACAAATATCTACGGTTTAGCCGAGAAATCTGATTTTACCCTTGGTTTTCCTTTTGCTTCCCCAGTGATAATTGGTAAAGAGTTGTCTAAGCCCAGCTACTACTACAATCCAGAATATTCAAAGAGTTGGGACTTGCGAGACTCGATGGATGGGATAGAAGTAATCTCCGGAAAAAATGAACTCAAAACTAAAGTAGAAGAGGCTTATCGGAATAAGTTAAAGAATTCCTGAATCTTTTAGGGTGGCTTTAAACGATTCCTTAGTGTGCCAATATGGATTTATCTCGCTAGAAAACCTAAAATCCTCACCAACTTTCTTTCCATGTTTTTGGATTAGGCCAGATTTGATAAGTGTTGGAGATGCGATAACGTAACAATCTTCAAATTCAAAGGTGTAATGGGCATCATCTTCAGTAATCATAATCTCATGTAGCTTTTCACCTGGTCTAATTCCGATAATTCGAGTTGGTACCCCAGGACAGACGACATCCGCGACATCGGTCACTTTGAAACTTGGAATTCGTGGAACAAAGATTTCTCCCCCATGCATTCTTTCTATGCTAGCAAGCACAAAATCAACAGCCTGTTCTATTGTGAGCCAAAATCTGGTCATCCGTTCATCCGTGATAGGGATACTCCCAAGTTTCGCTTGCTCAAGAAAAAATGGAATGACACTCCCACGTGATCCCAAGACATTCCCGTATCGAACAGCAGCAAATTTTGTTTTGGAGTCTCTTGATAGATCATTTCCAGCAATCATTAACTTGTCAGAGCATAACTTTGTAGCGCCATATAGGTTAGCTGGATTCGCTGCCTTGTCAGTACTGAGCGCTAGAACTTTAGACACTCCGTTTTCAATTGCAGCATTTACAATGTTTTCTGCGCCAATAACGTTTGTCTTAATGGCCTCAATGGGATTCAGTTCTGATGCAGGAATTTGCTTCATGGCTGCCGCATGAACAATCACATCTACGCCCGAGGAGACACGCAGTAATCTTTGGTAATCACGCACATCACCGAGGCAAAATTCAATCTTTTCTGACGAAATGGAACCAGCAAGTTCAAACTGCTTTAGTTCGTCGCGACTGAAAACGATCAACTTACCAATTTCATCATCGCTCAAGACTCTTCTTATGAAAGCTTTACCAAATGAGCCAGTGCCACCGGTCAAGAGCACGGTCTTATTCTTTAATTGACTCATTTGTCATCCTTGTCTGCTAGAAGAGAAATGATACCTGAAAGCTCCATGTCCAGTTGAGTCTCGATGCTCGGTAATTCGACCCCAAGAAAGGCCCGCAACATAGATGGATTCAAAGACATGCATTTTGGTCGCGAAGCCGAACCTGCAATCTGAGCATAATCTCGAGGAATAACTTTTGTGCTGTCTAAATTCAATTTCTCCGCTACAAGGCAAAGGAACTCGTACTTCGAAAGCAGTCGAGTAGACGAAATATTTAAAATCCCGCAATAATCGGAAACAACGAGCTTTTGAATGCAAGTAGCTAAGAAATGGGCTCCAACGG
>CAIVPV010000038.1 GCA_903907915.1 uncultured Cytophagaceae bacterium | reverse complement strand
GATAACGGATGAATCTGATTTTGGTACTACTAGTTTATTAACGGATTTAATCGAATACGTTTTCACTAATCCGGAGAATGGACATACCGGCAATAAGTTGATCTTTGTGGGTGATACTGCCCAATTACCTCCCGTAGGAAAAAGTCTTTCCCCTGCCCTTTCGAAGGAGTATATCGCCTCTGAATTCCACATGGAGGTGTTGGATCATGAGTTGACAGATGTCATGCGCCAAGACCTAGATTCGGGCATTTTATACAATGCCACTTCGTTAAGACAATTGCTTTTAGCGAATTCCACAGCGATTCAGTTTAATACCAAATCGTTCAAAGACATCTTTCGGATGACAGGAGAAAAGATGGAAGACGGGATGCACTATGCCTACAAGAAATTTGGCAAAGAAGAAACCATCTTACTAACTCGTTCGAATAAAAGTGCCGTTCAATTAAATGAATTTGTTAGGCGAACCATCCTATACCAAGAAGATGAAATTTCTAGTGGGGATTTATTAATGATCGTACGCAATAATTACCACTGGTTAGACGAAGATTCACCTGCTGGATTTTTAGCCAATGGAGATTTCGTAGAAATAATGAAAATCAAAAGAGAAGAGGAAATGCATGGACAACGTTTCCTAGATGTCACTTTACGCTTATGTGATTATGATGATCATCCGCCTATTGAAGCTAAAATTTTATTAGAGACACTGCATTCGACAGAATCTGCCTTAGGTAAAGAGGCAAACAAAAAACTGTATGATTCTGTTTGCGAAGATTATGCGCATATTCCTAAGAAAAAAGAACGAACCGAAGCGATTAGAAAAGACCCCTATTTGAACGCTTTACAAGTGAAATTCGCTTATGCCTTAACGGTACACAAATCCCAGGGCGGTCAATGGTCAGCCGTTTTTGTCGATCAAGGTTACTTAAAAGAAGATCAGATTGATGCCGAATATTTGCGTTGGTTGTATACGGCCATAACGCGGGCGAGTCATGAAATTTTCTTAGTTAATTTTCATGAACGTTTTTTCTAGAGTTTAGAATTAGCGAAGGATTCACTTTCTGAATCAAGATAGGAATTAGCTTCATAATGAGATAGCATAGACTCCATCGCCGATCTTATTTGTTCCAATTTAGCATGTCCTATCACCTGCGATAATTCTTTATCCACTTTTTCACGACACAGATGGAGGGCCGCTAAAAATTTCTCCCCTTCCAGTGTCGTAGTAATTAAGGTGGCACGCAAATCATCTGGATGCTTTAGGTTCAATAAAAAGCCTTTTTCAGCTAACTCATGTACTAGTTTACTTATGGCTTGTTTGGAAACATGGACTTTCTTCGCTATTTCAGCAGCAGTAATCCCTTCCTCCTTCAAATTCATCATTACCATTACGTGACCCACCTTAAAGTCTTGAAAACCTAGTTCTGCTAGGTAATGTGAGTTCAAAGATTTAATCACTCGATATGTTCTTGCAAACAGACGAGTTAAAAATAATTGAGATTCTTCTCGAGCTAAATCCATAACACAAAAATAACATAAGAAAATTAGTCAACCAAATTGACTTTATTAGAAAATTAGCTAGCTTTGTTTTTCAAATAAATTCACATGACTGACACTCCAAAACCTAAAAAAAACTTACCTAAAATCATTCTAGCAATTGTTGTCCTATTAGGAGGCTATTATGGAATTAGCAAATTCCGTTATGCCACCACGCATGAAGACACAGATAATGCACAAATCGAAACCTATTTTGTTCCTGTGTTACCACGCGTAGCTGGTTTTGTGAAAGCTGTTAACGTACATGATTACGAAATGGTGAAGCAAGGAACCGTAGTAGTGG
>CAIVPV010000037.1 GCA_903907915.1 uncultured Cytophagaceae bacterium | reverse complement strand
CATCATCTGCGACAGCAATATTCCCTGTTGTTTGGTAGGCTACGTGTACATCATGTCCTTGATCATGCAAACGTTGGAATGTTCCACCCATAGAGATGATGTCATCATCGGGATGTGGGCTGAAGATTAATACCTTTTTCTTAGCAGGGAAAGCACGTTCAGGACGATGTGTGTCATCGGCATTCGGTTTTCCTCCTGGCCATCCCGTGATGGTATGCTGCAAATAATTGAAAACTTCGATATTAATCTCATAAGCCTGGCCATACAAGGAAAGAAGATCAGATAAACCTTGCTCATTATAATCTTTCGATGTTAGCTTTAAGACAGGTTTCTTTAAGCTTAACGAAAGGTGTGTGACCGCCTTTTTAATCATACTTCGATCCCATGTGACTGTATCTACTAACCAGGGGGTTTTGATGCGTGTTAACATTGAAGCAGCGGTTTCATCTAGGATGAAAGAGGCATTGGGATGCAATTGTAAATAGGACGCGGGAATGTCGGAGTTGACAGATCCTTCCACTGCCTGAGCAACGCTGTCCGCTTTATGTTCTCCCCAGGCGATCAAAACAATCTTTTTAGACTTCATGATACTATCGATACCTAGCGTAATTGCTTTTTTAGGCACCTTTTGTAGTCCACCAAAATCAGCAGACGCATCAATCTTAGTCGCAATTTCTAAGGTCATTAAACGCGTCTTTGAATTAATCGTCGAACCTGGTTCGTTGAAACCAATATGTCCATTACGCCCGATGCCCAATAAATAATAATCAAAGCCACCTAGTCGCTCAATCTTCGCCTCGTAGTCTCTACAAAACTCGGGTATTTTCTCAAGTGCCAGTGTTCCATCAGGCAAATGGTAATTTGTTACCGGTATATCAATATGATCAAAGAGCTGTTCCTTCATAAATCGGACATAACTTTGAATGGAATCGGGTTCCATCGGATGGTATTCATCCAGATTAAAGGTGATCACATCTTTAAAACTCAAGCCTTCTTCCCGGTGAATTCGGATCAATTCTTGGTATACTTTTTTAGGAGACGATCCAGTGGCTAGACCGAGAATAGTTGGTTTTTTTTCCTGGTTATTTTTGCGAATTAGATCTGCAATTTCTTTCGCAACAGATTTAGAAGCTAAATCGGAATCTAAATAAATATGTGTTGGAATGCGTTCAAAGCTGATTTCTTGTTCCATGAGCTTATTTTTGAGCGTTTTTAGATGCGACAATGAGTAGGTCGAGAGATAAGGCGTCGAAGATACGCAAAATCGTCTTTATCGCGGGATTGCCTTTCCCTAATTCAATACTATGAATCGTCTTGATGGCTACACCACTCCGCTGGCTTAGTTCATCTTGTTTTAATCCGATGGCATTTCTTTTTTCTCTTACGATTTGCCCGAATACTTTTAAATCCATTATTGCTCCGTTTTTTTCAAATGTACAGAAAAATACAATATAAAATACAAATCGGAATTATATTACCATTTATATTAAAATATCACCCATTACCGTTTATCAATTTATTAACATGTAGAAAAAACATTTCCCGTATCTTTGTGTTTTTACAATAATGCATAACCGCCTTCTATTTATTTTTCTGTTTTTGCCTAGTCTTTTATGGGCGCAAAAGTCTTCCTTAAGTGGCTATGTAAAAGATGCTACGAATGGGGAGGGTCTGATAGGAGCCTCCGTTTATGTGAAGGAATTAAAGACGGGGAATGTGACGAACACCTATGGCTTTTATAGCCTAACCCTTCCTTTGGGTCAATATACCCTTGTCTTCTCTTCATCGGGTTTTAAAAAACAAGAACGTATAGTTCAAATCAAGGAACAATCTGCCTCGCTATCTATTGAATTAGTCCCTGCCTCGCAGGAATTAGCTGAAGTGATTGTGAAGGCACGTGCTAATGATGAGAACGTGAGGGGTATTGAAATGTCGGTGAATAAAGTGGATATTAAAACCATTCGAAAGATTCCTGCTTTACTGGGCGAAGTTGATTTAGTTCGCGCGATTCAATTATTACCCGGTGTTTCTACCGTAGGCGAAGGTGCATCGGGATTTAATGTTCGTGGAGGTGGAGTGGATCAAAACTTGGTTTTGCTCGATGATGCACCGGTATACAATTCATCGCACCTTTTTGGATTCTTCTCTGTATTTAACCCAGATGCGGTAAAGGATGTGAAGTTATTTAAAGGGGGTATTCCTGCCATGTATGGGGGGCGAGCCTCATCGATTTTGGATGTGAAAATGAAAGAAGGGAATGCGAAGAAATTAGAAGTGAATGGAGGGATAGGCGTTATTTTTTCTCGGTTATCCATCGAGGCACCTATAGTGAAAGATAAGGCATCCTTTATCGTAGCAGCTCGGCGTTCTTATATAGATATTCTAGCTAAACCATTTCTTACGGGGAATAATGCTAATTCTAAGTTTAGTTTTTATGATTTGACGGCCAAAGTCAATTACAAAATCAACGATAAAAACACCGTTTTCATGTCGGGCTATTTTGGTCGGGATGTTTTTGGTACTGGATTTGGGTTTGATTGGGGTAATACGACCTTGACGACTCGATGGAATCACGTTTTCTCGAATAAACTATTCTTGAATGCGACGGCCTTCTACAGCAATTATGATTATATGCTTGATTCAGACATTGAAAATAAGCGTCCATCAGATGCCTTCAAATGGACCTCGAATATTGAAAATTTAAGTATTAAGCCTGATTTTACGTATTATATCCGACCTGACAATACCATTAGTTTTGGAGGACAATT
>CAIVPV010000036.1 GCA_903907915.1 uncultured Cytophagaceae bacterium | reverse complement strand
CTTCTCTAAAGGAGAAATGACAACCAAAACATCGGGATTCCGGGAAGAGGCCGCTTTAAAGGAACTCTTTACTGCGACCAAGAAGTAGGCTGACGCTCCCACCGGTGCGCACGCAACTCCTCAACTAATTCTGTTGCTAATCCACGGCCATCTGAGGTCGCTGTATTACTTTCCACGTGTTTAATCTTACGCATACCTGGAATGATCGTGCCCACATCCGGATTGGACAGGATGAAACGCAAGGCCATTTCAGGTAAATCCATACCTTCAGGAACCAATGGTTTCAAGGCATTCGCGTGATCCACACTCGAAATCAAATTCTCCGGAACGAAATAGGTCGAACGCCAATCATTTGCCGGGAAGGTCGTATCATAGGTCATCAAACCAGTCAAACTTCCCTCATCAAAAGGAACGCGCGCAATCACACCCACGTCTAATTTCTTACATATCGGGAATAATTGGTCTTCCGGGTTTTGGTCAAAAATATTGTAAATCACCTGCACCGAAGAAATCAATCCCGTTTCCAAGGTCTGCAAGCAGTTATTTGGCTCCCAACGGTTCACCGAAACTCCCCAATGCGCCACCTTTCCTTCTTTCGTCAATTTCTCCACTGCCATCTTCCACTCATCGCGATCCGCCCACGCATCTTCCCACACATGGAACTGTTGCAAATCAATTTGCTCCACCTTCAGATTGCGCAAACTTTTCTCTGTGTATTCCACGATATGATCAGCAGGAAAGCAGTCCTCTATTTTGAAATGAGACTTCGAAGGCCAGGTAAAGTTTTTGGGCGGAATCTTCGTCGCAGCATATAGCGTAGTTTCTTTATGACGTCTCAAAAGACCTCCCAAAATTTCCTCACTCTTACCCTCAGCGTAACCCCAAGCGGTGTCAAAAAAATTACATCCTAGCTCGACCGATCGGTCCAAAGATTTATTAACTTCTTCAATATCAGAGCCAGTCCATCCAGCTAATCCCCACATGCCATATCCCACTTCACTTACCTGCCAGTTCGTCCGGCCAAATCGTCTTGTCTTCATAGTTCTATTTAATTATCCGAAAATTAAGTAAAAAATCCCTTACCTCTATACCTCATAGTATGTGAAAGTCCAGTTAATGTCTCTATTCTAATTGGCTTTTTTAGCTATTTATCCACAAAAAGTATATGTAACCTATTATATATTAACCGGTTAATAGGCGAATTTGGATCAATAATAGTCAATAACGCAAATAACCTAATTATTGTCCTTATCTGTGCTGACGCGCCGTAGATTTGTCATCATAACTGATCTACTATTATTATGACGGTAACCATTAAGAATGAACAAAACTGCACACTTTCGCTAGGCGATCAATGCATTTGTATAAAAGACATTCTTCGCATCGAGGGAGAAGGTAATTATTCTAAGTTTCACATGAATGATGGTAGCAGAATTATATCGTGTCGAACGCTAAAATACTTTGAAGCCTTCCTGCTAGAACGAGGGTTTATTCGTCCTTCCAAGTCTGCCATCGTCAACATGAATGCCATCGAGGCGATCGATTTTAATATTCACAAAATTATTAAATTAATCAATGATCATCAAGTGACTATCTCGCGTAGGCAGATCAAGCCGCTGAAGGAGTTGTTTAGAGCGATGGCATAAAAGTCGTTACACGACTTTTACAAAGCACAAAGAGCAAAGCACAAAGTACAAATATGGTTTCGCCTTTGGCGAATCGTATAGTGAAAGTTTTGCAATTTATCTCTCAGGGCTTCAGACCCAATAATGTATGAAATGAGGTCGCAAAGTATAAATGGTTTTTTCAGGAATTGACAGATTGTGTCAAGATTCAAATATCAAAGACGAAATTCAAAGGTCAAAGAGCAAAGTTCAAAGCAACAAGCCATCAACCTCCGGACTAAGGCGCAATGCGCCGACTAAGACGAAGTCGACTAAGTCCGAAGGACGACTTAGCGGCAACGCCGCGACTTCGCCTACAAGGCGATATG
>CAIVPV010000035.1 GCA_903907915.1 uncultured Cytophagaceae bacterium | reverse complement strand
TGGAGCCAGATTTTCCACCAAAACCAAGAAAACGTCATCGACGTACTCGACGAGTATATCAACACCTTATTGAAATACAAAGGCCTGATGCTTTCTGGCAGTTATGAAAAGCTGAAGGAAGAATTAGGAAAGGCGAACGATATCGGGAGAATCTTGAAAGGATAAAAAAAAGGCCCATAAAGGGCCTTTTCACTATCTACTGCGAATACTCAGCGGCTTCCAGGTATTATTCTTCGAATCCATATCAGGGAAAGAGTGATCTGGATCAATCACCACTGATTTAATAGGCAATTTCGTCGACGTGCGGAATGTCCAGCTAGATCCTCGCTGCCAAATTTCCACTGGGAACGTAAAGCGTTCCTTTTCACCACTCGTCAATTCCACTTCCACGATAGCTGGCATGGCCATCTTGTCTAAGTTTTCAATCGTGATCACTGCTCCTTTCGTAGGATCCTGCTCTACATAATCCACCTCTTTCACGGATTGATCTAGTTTCCAAAGCTCATAGAACCAAGACTTCCAGAACCAACCTAAATCCTCGCCAGCTCCATCTTCCATCGCGCGGAAAAAGTCCATAGGGGTAGGATGTTTGAAGGCCCATTTGGAGATATAATTTTTTAAAGCATAATCAAAACGATCCGCACCTAGGATATTTTCACGTAAAATACGTAGGCCAAAACCTGGCTTGTTATAGGCCTCCCAGCCTAAATTACGCACTTGAATGACATCCGGAATCGACATAATCGGGTCCGCCGTTTCACGGAACATCGATTTCGCGATCGCATGCATATCAAATTTACGGTTCTTGTATTCCCCCTTATTGAAGGCATCCGTAGAATAGAAATTGATAAACGTATTAAATCCTTCGTCCATCCAAGCAAATTTACGTTCATTACTACCCACAATCATAGGAAACCAGTTATGGCCAAATTCATGGTCCGTCACGCCCCATAAGGAAGCCGTTTTATCTCTATATCCACAGAAAATAATACCTGGATATTCCATCCCAGAAACGATACCCGCCACGTTCGTAGCTACTGGATACGTATACTCGTATAACCAATTCGAATAATGTTCAATCGAGGCTTTCACGTATTCTGAAGAACGACCCCAAGCCTCTTTACCATCGGATTCTACTGGATAAACAGACACGGCCAACGACTTTTTACCGCTTGGTAAATTGATACGGCAAGCATCTAGAATAAAGGATTTTGACGAGGCAAAAGCCACATCACGCGCATTATTGCATTTAAACTTCCAAGTCAAACGCTCTTTCGCAGGACGAGAAGCTGGATCCGTCACTTCAGCTGCCGAACGAATCACCACCGTTGTCTCTGAAGTTGCAGCCGCAGCCCATTTCTTCACTTGATCAGCCGTGTAAACTTCCATAGGATTCAATAATTCTCCAGAACCCACCACGATGTGAGAGGCAGGTGCATTAATCGAATACTCGAAATTGCCGTATTCTAAATAGAACTCCCCAGCCCCTAAATAAGGCAAGACATTCCATCCTTCGATGTCATCGTACACACAAACACGTGGGAACCATTGTGCCACCGTGTAGATCGCGCCATTTTTAGTTTGCTGGATACCCATTCTATCCGATGCATTCTCAGGAGAAGTAAAGGAATAAGCGATCTTGATTTTCGCGGTTCCTATTTTTTCTGCCAAAGGAGACGCTAAGCGAATCTGCATCCGCGTATCCTCCACAATGAAATTTGCTGGCCTGCCATCGATCGTTACACTCTCAATTTTGTAACCACCTTCGAAAGCTAAATTCCCAAAACGTCCACCCGAAATAGGCGTCGTCTTGCCTCCGCGAGACTGCGTATTGAAGCTATTTTGGTCTAATTGCAACCACAAAAACGGCAGCTTATCTGGGGAATTATTCTTGTAGGTAATCTCCACATCCCCCGTGATTTTGTTTGCCACATCATCCAATGAAACGGCGATTTTATAATCTGCTGAGTTTTGCCAGTAACCTGGTCCAGGAACACCCGCCGCAGAACGTGCAGAAGAAACAGGTCCATAATTCCACAATGGATGAAACAGCTCATGAGCTGAATACTTGCTTTGGGCTAACGCGACCGATGATATTAACAACGCTAGACCTATGAATACGTGTTTTTTAAACATAATACTTCTTATTTGTGATCAAAAATCGTCAAAATTTCTTCATCTAACAAACGCGTCGATAATCCTAAAGCTTTAGGAACCTCGTAGTGATAGAAGAATTTCATTGTGTGTATTTTATCAGTATAGAAGGCTTTGTCCTCTTCGCTTAAGCCACTTTTCGCTAGGGCCGCAGCAGCCACATGGCCTTGCTTTAACCATTGCCAAGCCACGGTAATCAAGCCGAACAATTCCATATACAAAGTGGAGTCCGCTAAGAATACTTCGATTTCGCCTTTCATTGCGAAGCCTAATTTATGCATCGTCACCTTCGTTAAATTAGCTAATTCCTTCTCAAGCATCGAAGCATATTTAGCTAGACTTTCATGTCCCTTAGCCACCGCAATATCCGCGAAAACTAATTTTCCCAAAGTCTGTAAGGCCTCTCCATTGTTTGCCGGAATACCACGACCTAATAAAGTCAAACCGTGAATACCTGTCGTACCCTCATAGATAGACATAATCCGCACATCGCGCGCCATCTGCTCTAAAGGGAAATCTTCTGTGTAGCCGTAACCACCCAAAACTTGTAAGCCCTGATTAACTGCGAGTGTTCCCATTTCCGCAGGATATGTTTTCGCCACGGTAGTCATCAAGTCAAGCATCATTTGGGCTTCTTTTTTAGCCTCTCCATCAAGGCTCTTCGCTAAATCATCCCACATAAAGCATTGGAATAAAAGACCCATGGATCCTTCTACGATGGCTTTTTGGAAGTATAGCATGCGTTGCACATCCGGGTGATTTTTAATCAAGGTAGGAGGAGTATGCGGATCTTTGTTCGTTAATAAACGACCTTGTGCACGCTCGTTAGCGTATTGCTTCGATGCATGGTAAGCAGCTGACGCAATGTATGCACCACCCATTCCTACGCCTAGACGCGCTTCGTTCATCATTTGGAACATATAAGACAAACCTCTGTTCGGTTCACCCACTAAATAGCCGATGGAATTGCCTTTATCACCAAAAGAAAGGTGAAGCGCAGGCGTGGCTTTTTGGCCCATCTTATGATAGACGCCTAAAGAAACCACTTCATTGTTCACTAATCCGCCGTTTTCAATGCGCTTCTTAGGAACAACGAAAAGGGATATCCCTTTTGTACCCGCCGGAGCTCCTTCTAAACGAGCTAAAACTAAGTGAATGATATTTTCTGAGAAGTGATTATCCCCTCCAGAAATAAATATTTTTTGTCCTTTAATGGCATAGGTTCCGTCCCCTAAATCCTTAGCAGAAGTAGACGCATCATTCAAGGAACTTCCTGCTTGGGGCTCCGTTAAACACATCGTGCCTGCCCACTTGCCGGCTAACATGTTCGGAACATACGTATCGGCTAATTCTTTCGAACCAAAAGAGGCAATCAGGTGTGCTGCCCCGTGGGATAATCCCGTAAACATCACGGCTGAATTATGTGCAGCACCGCGAATAAATTCGTGTGCCCCACCTATCATCGAAGGTACTTGCTGTCCTCCATGTTCTAAATCAAACGTACAGCCGATCATGCCCGATTCGCCCATTTCCTTCATATAAGGCTCAATTCCCGGGTGAACTTGTACGATTCCATCCACTAATTCAGCTGCTTTGCGATCTGAATCTACATAGATAGGACGTAAGTATTTCTCAGCAATGGCTTCCGCTGAGTCTAATACCATAGTAAACATGTCTGGGGTATAATCCGCGTAACGGGGATAATTACACAGAGAAGCTGTATCAAAAACCTCGTTTAAAATAAAGTCTAGGTTGCGACGGTCGTATTCTTTTGCCATGGTTATAACGTTTAGGTTACAACAAATTTGCAGAGAAAAAAACTATTATGCAAGCATACTAGTTTTATAATGGAGGCAAAGAATATCCGAGGTTATATTTGATAAATGACGCGTCTTTACAATTCCAAAGCGGGATGTCTTTTCTACGGATATTATTGAAGTCTACATAGAATCCTAATTTCTGATAAGCCGCTGCAGGAATCCCATTAAAACGATCTACCGTCAACCGTTTCTGCGTTAAACCACCCACCATAAAATAGCCTAGCACCTCTTGTGAAGGATCACTGATGCATTTCAAATTTCCCACCACCTGAGCCGGAACCTTGTCAAAAATTCCTCCATTTAGCTTCCGCTGATCTTCTAATCTTTTCCAATAAGTATGCGTTTCTTTAGAGATTGAATACACATCTAATTGCACCACCCAATTCGTAAAATCCTCATAGGGAAGCTGACCAATATCAAAGGACAAATTCTTCCCGCTTAAGAGGAAATCATCTAAAAGATAGGGTTGTGTATTTTGAGGTGCCTGCCAGCATAAACAATTACAAGTCGGCGTGGGTGCCGGTGGTGGTGGTGGCGTAGGGCAAGTCAATAAAAATTGACGGAAATCTTGGCGCTTTACAAAATAATAATCTTCCGTTGCCTTAGGATCTTTAATACTCGCTTTTAATGGGAATCGCATATCTTCTACCTTAGTCGCATCCTGAAAGGAATAGGAGAATTCAGCGAGTTCGGG
>CAIVPV010000034.1 GCA_903907915.1 uncultured Cytophagaceae bacterium | reverse complement strand
GTATAGAGCAAAGAGTAGAGATACGGTATAAAAAAGAGGCTGCCGCCTCGTTTTTTATTCATTCTTGAAATATTTGCCCGCACACTTTGCTCTTTGAACTTTGAACTTTGCTCTTTGACTATCGACTAGCGACTAGTGACTAGCGACTGAATTACCAACTTTATTCTTTGTGCTTTCTGCTTTATGCTTTACATTTACAGCATGACAATCATCTATATCATTTTAGCCATTTTAGCTGGCGCAGGCGCTACCTACATCCTATTTCAGGGAAAATTAGCTCTATTACAGAGTCAATTAGCACAAGCAAACCAAGATCTGGCGAAACAAACGGCTTTGGAGGCTGAAAATAGAACCTTATTTGGGAAATTATCCCAGATAGAAGGCCAAAATGAGACCTTAAAGATGACGGTTGAAAATCAAAAATCGGATGAGGAAAAACTGCGAAAAATGCTTGTTGAAATCAGCAATGAATCCGTTTTAAGGCAAGGAAAAATGCTTAGCGACCAACAGCAGGTTAAATTAAATGATGTTTTAAACCCACTGAAGGAGAAATTGAAGGAGTTTGAGGAAAAGGTGAACTTAGGCCAAAAAAGTAGTTTGGAGCAAAGTACCGTGCTGATGGAGCAGATCAAGAACTTAACGAGCCTAAATCAAACAGTCACTCAAAAGACAGAGGATTTGACGAATGCCTTGAAGGGATCTAATAAATCACAAGGTAACTGGGGAGAGATGATTTTGGAAAGAGTATTAGAAAGCTCTGGCCTAAAGAATGGGATGGAATACCAAACACAATTTGTGACTAAAAATCAAGAAAATGAGACGATTAAACCCGATGCTGTCATCTTTTTACCCGATAATAAAAACTTAATCATTGATAGTAAAGTTTCTTTAGTTGCTTATGAGAGATATACGAGTGCCGAGGATGGAACAATAGAGAAAGAGGCCGCACTAAAAGCGCACATTGAATCCTTGAAAACACATATTAAAGAACTGTCGGCAAAGGATTATCATTCGGCTTTGAATTTAACCAGTCCTGATTTTACGCTTTTATTTATACCTATTGAATCGGGATTTGTGGCGACAATCAGCCAGGACACTACTTTATTTAATTATGCGTGGGATCGAAAGATTGTTTTAGTCTCCCCTTCTACCCTATTGGCTACTTTACGTACGATTGCATCGGTTTGGAAAACAGAGTATCAAACGAGAAATGCGATTGAAATTGCGCGTCAGGCTGGTGATTTATATGACAAATTTGTCGGGTTCACGAAAGACATGGAAGATGTAGGAAAGCACATCAAAAAAGCGGAGGATTCGCATAATGATGCACTAAATAAATTAAGCTCAGGCAAAGGGAACTTAATAAATAGAGCTCAAAACTTACACAAACTAGGCATCAAATCGACTAAAAAGCTAAATCAAGGGCTCGTTCAGGATGAGGAGCCGGAGGTGGAGGAAGAGTAAATAATGGTAAATGGTAAGCTGTAAATGGTGGATGAAAATCATTTACCATCTACCATTCACCACTCCCCATTTATTAGGCTTTCTTTAAAAACTCAGTTCGCAAAACCATCATCGATTTCTCCACTTTGCCTTCAATTTCGGCAACGTCATCCGTTAAGCGAATGCCTCTTACCATGGTTCCACGCTTAATTACACCGGATGATCCACGTACCTTTAAATCTTTAATCACGGTAACAGAATCGCCATCTTTTAATATAGCACCATTACTATCGCGAACGATTAATTCATCTTCCTCATCCATTTTTTTGTTGTTTTTTGGTTAATTATCACGTCTCGAAATTACTTTTCCCACGTATTTTTATTGTTTCTAAACCCTAGTAATCGTTGAGCTAAATCTGGACGCTTTAATTGAGTTAAGCGATTTCGAATCCAGTCCTTGTATTCTGCTTTATACCAGAAGAAATATTTATTTTGATTCTGTTTCTCCTCTCTTGTTTTAGCTGTTTTTACTGGCTGCAAGGTATACGGGTGAACACCCGAATAATAGATTACTTCCGCCACCGTCATGGGAGTAGGAGTAAAGTCTTGTACTTGCTCTAAATGGAAACCTAAATCTTTTGTCTCTGCAGCTAAATTAGCCATATCTTCTTCTTCACAGCCGGGGTGTGATGAAATGAAATAGGGAATGAGAGGTTGTTTTAGGCCAAATTTGGCAGAAATCTCATCATATTTCTTCTTAAATGCATGGAAATACTTAAAAGATGGC
>CAIVPV010000033.1 GCA_903907915.1 uncultured Cytophagaceae bacterium | reverse complement strand
GAAGAGGGAACTCACTATAACCACGAACCTCTGCGTGATCGTAAACTACTTCTTTCAAAACGCGAGCTAGGGAAATTACAAAAGGAACTGAAGAACGTAGGTTTGACGATTATTCCCACCCGATTATTTATTTCTGACAAAGGCTATGCGAAGCTAAATATAGCTCTTGCTAAGGGTAAGAAGACCTTTGATAAACGGGATGATATTAAAGAGAAAGATGTGAAACGCGACATGGACCGTTCTATGTCCTAATTTACTTCGTGCGGATTTTTTTCACGATCGTCACTGCCGCCATAATGACAATGGCAAAAATGACAAAGCCACCCAAACCATACATCCAGTCTAGCGTATTTTTAGCTACCACTAAAAAGACCACCGCGACTAGTAAGATCGTCGCAATTTCATTGAACAAACGCAATTGAATGCCTGAAAGAATAAAATTTCCTTTTCTGAATTGCAGAATCAAATGCCTGCAAACGAAATGATAAATCGTTATAGCAACGACAAAGGCTAATTTTAAGTGTAACCATCCTTGTGTTCCGAAGCTGCTCAACCAAGCGACATAAATAAGACCCAAACCCGTGATCCAAGTCAAGAACATGGCCGGAATCATGATCGCATTGAAAAGCAATTTTTGCATCTTTTCAAATTGCTTCGATAGAATACTTTTTTCTGGTTCTTGTTTCTCCTGAGCTTCTACCTGATAAACCAGTAAGCGGGGCAAGTAAAACAAACCGGCAAACCAGCTGACAACGAATATGATATGAAGGGCTTTTAAGACCGTATAGCTCATGTTTAGGCTTGGTAACGCTTGAACAAACTATTAATTTTCATTTGAATCACCCCAAAAATCGCTTCCTTAAAGATATTCGCAGACATCTTACTCGTTCCTTTGGTGCGGTCCGTGAAGATAATAGGAACTTCAACTAGCTTGAAACCATATTTCCAGGCAGTAAATTTCATCTCTACTTGGAAGGCATAGCCAATGAATTTTATTTGGTCCAAAGGCATCGTTTTTAACGTATTTCTTCGGTAGCAGACAAATCCCGCTGTCGCGTCTTGCACTTTTATTCCGGTCACAAAGCGCACATAAAATCCAGCAAAATAGGACATCAATACGCGACTCATAGGCCAATTAACTACGTTTACGCCATTGATATAACGAGATCCGATAGACATATCGCCGTTTCCAGCATCTTCAGCCGGCAAGTTTTCCGATTTTAATTCGGCCTGTGTAGCACAAGCTTTATAAAGTCGAACTAAATCATCTGGATTATGAGAAAAGTCCGCATCCATTTCAAAAATAAAATCGTAGCCCTTATCTAATGCGATGTGAAATCCTTCAATATAGGCAGTTCCTAATCCTAATTTGCCTTTTCTCTCTAGCAAATGGACGCGACCTGCATTTTGTTTTTGGATTTGTTTTACTTTCTGAGCTGTTCCATCCGGAGAACCATCATCTACGATCAAGACGTCGAAAATTGGATCCAAGCTCAATACCTTTTGTAGGATGGCTTCGATATTTTCAATCTCATTGAAAGTGGGGATAATGACTATCCTTTTGTTCATTTAGCAATTATTAGGATGGCGAAAGCATTCGGTTGTGTGATCGTTTACTAATCCAGCCGCCTGCATCAAGGCATAACAAATGGTAGGTCCGACAAATCGGAAACCATTCTTCTTCAGAGATTTGCTCAGTAATTCAGAAATTTCTGTACTAGCGGGTAATTCTCCGTGATGGGCAAACTTGTTTAGGATAGGCGTATGGCCCACAAACTCCCAAATATAATGGTTAAAGCTACCAAATTTTTCCTGAATTTTAATAAAAGCCAAAGCATTCGTGCGAACGGAGCTGATTTTTAAGCGGTTTCGGATGATTTGCTCGTTTTGCATTTGGGCTTCGAGTTGAGTATCGGTCCAGTTTGAAAGGACATGATAGTCGAATTGCGCGAAGGCTTCTCTGAAGGCTTCGCGTCGCTTCAAAATAGTGATCCAGGAGAGGCCTGCTTGGAAGCCTTCCAGGATGAGGAGCTCAAAAAGCGCTTCATCTCGGTGTTCCGGAATTCCCCATTCTAGGTCGTGGTAGGTTTGGTATAATTCGTCTGAACCACACCAGCGGCAGCGTATTTTAGTATCCATTATTTGGGTTTCTTTTTACAAAATAGGAGAATATATTTCGAATCTTTGGCCCAACAAATTGATAAAATAGAAATAGAGTTACCTTTGTCTCAGCGAAAGGTTCTGCGTCGCTTCGAACGGCGTTGATTAATAGGGAATTTGGTGTAAATCCGAAACTGTCCCCGCAACTGTAAATTTTCAAAAAGCTTTTCAATCTAGGGTCACTGGCGTCGCTGGGAAGGCCGAAAAGCAAGGGAAATGAGTCAGGAGACCTGCCTTTTACTATTCTTGACCTTGCGTTACGGAGGATAATCCGAGGTCGAGCGTTCGATTACCTTTTTATTTCACAGGCCTGAAAGGGCAAAAAAATGTTAAAGCTAGTTTTTTTAGCGAGTTGCTGCTTTGCAGCAGTCGCTAGTCCGGAGGGTTCATTCACCATTTACCATTCACCATTTACCATCTCTCCTCTCGAAAGGGATTCCACGCTAAGTGAGGTCACCATCTCCGCGCCTAAATACCCAGAGAAACTGGCGCGCTCAGGGAAAGTAGTTTCAGTCATTTCGGCTGATATGATCCAGGCCAACCTGGGGAAAAGTCTAGGTGAATTACTCCAGCAGAGTGTAGGTGTCGCGGTTGTAGGCGCGCGCAGCGCGCCGGGTACTAACCAGGAAATTTATGTTCGGGGGGCAAATACGGGTCACGTGCTACTTTTAGTAGATGGATTTCCTGTAAATGATCCGTCTAACATCACGTCGGTCATGGATTGGAACCTCATTAATTTAGCCACTATTGAACGAATTGAGATCTTAAAAGGTGGTCAATCGACTTTGTATGGTTCTGATGCGATGGTGGCTGTCATCAATTTAGTCACTAAGAAAAATGCCAAAGGAGTACAAGTTTTACTTCAGGGTGGAGGCTTAGGCACACATCAAGAGCAAATTTCTTGGTCCACAATGAAAGGCAATAATAGACTTCAAATTCAGGTCCAAAATTCGGCTACAGATGGTTTTTCCTCCGCTAAAATTGCCCAAGGAAAGGCGGAGGCCGATGGATTTAAGCAACAAAATTGGGGAGGCAAGTGGGGTCATGATTTTGGAAAAAACGGTTATGTTGATTTTTCTTATGCCACCCAATTATATCAAGGAAACCTAGATAATGGACCATTTGTCGATGATCGTGATTATACTTCTAAGGCCTCTAGTCATTCTTTCAGGGCGCAATACCAGGTCAAAAATTGGACGGTTCGCGCTTTTCAGGATTTGATTCACCGCGAATTTCGGAATGATTCCTCCAATATAGCGGCGAATGCCTGGTCGAAATATAGTCTCTCGACTTATGCAGGATTGAATCAAGGTCTCGAGGTATTCTTAAAGATTCCGGTGAAAGAGAATGGCACTCTTTTAGTGGGTTCTGAATATAGACGCCAAAAAACGGAACAATCCGACCTTTCCATCAGTGACTATGGACCTTATTCGTCCCCTGATTTAACAGAAAAGCAAAAGTCGCAACAGATTATGGGGACCTATGCGACATTTCAGCAGAGCTGGGGAAAATTTGGATATGAGCTAGGGGCGAGATGGAATGCGCAATCGACTTTTGGAAATTATTTCACCTATAATTTGAATCCTTATTGGGCTATTTCGCAGACGGCGAAGCTTTTTGGGAATTATTATACGAGTTTCAAAACCCCATCTATTTACCAGTTAGCATCACCTTATGGAAATCTCGATTTGCAGCCGGAGCAAGGTAAAACGATCGAATTTGGATTTGAAAAACAGATTAAATCCTGGAAAATGCGTGTAGTTTCTTTTCAAAACGAGGTTAATCAGGGTATTGTATTTCAATCGATTGATGTCGAACCTTATGGAAAATACCAAAATGTGACACAACAAAAAACGCAGGGAATTGAATTTGAGATTAGTTTTCAGTCCAAAAAATTTCAAGCTGATTTCAATTATACCTACCTAAAGGGGGAGATGATCGATCGCGATTCCACTTATTCCTCCTTAATTCGTCGACCTGCGAATGGCTGGAACTTGAATTTGCGAGCTAATCTGTCTAAAAAGTGGTCCTTAAGCCTTTCTAATCAGTATGTAGGCCAAAGAACGGATTACTTCTACGACGAATCTAGTTATTCTGTGAAGGCCAACCCGATGGAGGCTTATCTTTGGACAGATATATCCTTAAAATACCAAATCAATCAAAAATGGACGATTTCAGCCCTATTGAAAAATGCACTAAATCAAGAAATTACGGAGATTACGGGGTATAGTGGACAGCCGAGGAATTTACAGATTTCCCTACTGGGGGTATTTTAAATTTCAAAGACCAAAGAGCAAAGTTCAAAGAAAGCCTATTTGAACTTTGATCTTTGCTCTTTGAAATTTGAGCTTTGCGGAGCAAAGCCTATGGCTTGAATTTTTCATACACATCCCTACCCGTCACCGGATCTTTGCCAAAAAGCTCAATGTAGTCCACTGTGGTCAGAAATTTAGTTTCATCAACTTTGACATACACCCGTTTCAAAATCTGCATTTTACCATTAATCTGAAATAGTGCAATGGGGTTTCCGGTTGGATCTTGCTTTACTATAAATTTGCGTTTTCTGTAGGCTAAAAAATGTCCTTCGTAGGTATTTATAGTGCCTGCGATGGCTGAGGTATATAAACCGTAGGCTAGCGTTCTTTGAATAGCTGTTAATTCTTCAATCGGTGGTTTTTCATTGAATTTATACCAATAGGTTCTTACAGGATCTTTTGGATTTAATTTTCCGCCCATCAAATTCGCATCATACACTGCCACGTTAATGTTCGTACTTCGTTGGATAAAAAATAGTCGAATGGGTGATTCAGGCGGTACAGGTAGGCGATCGCCTGCAAAGCAATGTAATGAAATCAAAAGCAGAAGCGACGCTAATTTCAAGTTGGGTAGGTTTTGTCATTTTGCTTTGCAATTAACGAAAAAAAACGCAATCTGATTTAGCTCTGTCATTCTATAATGCGCCCTAATCTTGTTTTTTTTAAATTTATGCGTATCTTTGTGGAGAATTTAAGGAAAAGAAGAGGGGTTTTGATCCCTCTTTTTGTTTTAATAGCCCTAAAGGAACCCTGATTAAAATGGATTTATCGAGTAAACTGAAAGATTGGACACTAGAATACATAGGCGAAGGCCCCTTGTTGTTAGTCGATTTCTCATTTACGCCAGGAGCTAAAAGAACCTTAATTACGATTCTAGTGGATACCCTAGAGGGGGTAACCATCGATCAATGTGCCTTAATGAGTCGCAAATTAGCTCATTTCATTGAGGAGAATGTGTTGATCGAGGAGGCGTATAATTTAGAAGTGTCTTCACCGGGTTTAGACTTTCCTTTAAGTCAAGGCTGGCAATTTCAGAAGAATACAGGCCGGAAGGTGAAGGTTTGGATGAAAAATAAAGACCCGGAAAACGTAGAAGGAACCTTAGTTTCTCATACAGATGATGCGGTGGAAATCCTGACGGAAAAAACCGTAAAACACAGAAAAATCGTAGCGAAAGAGTCCACTTGGTTCCCTTTAGCTGATGTAGATAAAATAAAAGTACAAGTGTCATTTCAATAAACAAAGAAGAGATAGCAATGAACAGTGTTGAATTAATTTCGTCATTTTCAGACTTTGCTCGGGAGAAAAACATTGACAAGCCGACGATGATCGCGGTTTTGGAGGAGGTTTTTCGCACCATGATTCGTAAGAAATTCGGTGCCGACGAGAATTTTAATGTAATTATCAATGCCGAAAGCGGCGACTTAGAGATGTGGCGTAGCCGCGAGATCGTAGACGATAATTCCGAAGATATTTGGGATTTCGATAAGATACCTTTGAGTGAAGCGAAGTTAATCGAGCCCGATTTTGAAATCGGTGAAGAGGTGGCTGAGTTGATAAAATTAGAGGATTTTGGTCGTCGTGTTGTTCAAACCGCTCGTCAAACGTTGATCCAAAAGATCAAGGATATTGAAAAAGAAGGTTTGTACGAAAAATACAAAGACCTAGTAGGAGAATTAGTTACGTCTGAGGTGTATCAAATCTTAGGCCGCGAATTAATCTTATTAGATAATGAGGATAACGAATTAGTATTACCTAAGACGGAGATGATTTCGAAAGATCGTTTCAAGAAAGGCGAGACTATCAAAGCGATTATTCACAAAGTCGAAATGGCGAATGGTACACCACGTATCATTTTGTCACGTATTTCTCCTGTTTTCTTAGAGCGTTTGTTCGAACAAGAAATTCCAGAGATTTACGACGGAACGATTACGATTCGTAAGATTGTTCGTGAACCAGGTGAGCGTGCGAAAGTAGCGGTAGAGTCATTTGATGACCGTATCGATCCGGTAGGTGCTTGTGTGGGGATGAAAGGTTCTCGTATTCACGGAATTGTGCGTGAATTGCAAAACGAAAATATTGATGTGATTAACTTCACGGATAATTTAGAGTTATTAGTAGCGCGTACGTTAAGCCCAGCGAAATTGAATTCGATGGCGATTGATAAAGAGCGTCGCCGTATCTCTGTATATTTAAATTCAGATCAGGTTTCTATGGCGATTGGTCGTGGAGGTCAAAACATTAAACTAGCAGGTAAGTTAGTAGGTTACGAAATCGATGTATTCCGTGATGTACCTAAAGATGAGCTAGATGATGAGGATGTAGAATTGACAGAATTCTCTAACGAGATTGAAGCTTGGATTTTAGCGGAGCTTCATAAAATCGGTTTAGATACTGCTAAGCAAGTTTTGGCCTTATCTAAAGAAGAGTTAGAGCGCAGAACAGAATTAGAAGAAGGCACGATCGATGAGATTTTAGCTGTTTTACGTTCTGAGTTTGAGTAATTTATATTAAAAAATAGAATTTAGTTTTTGGTAAATTTTTATGGCAGAAGAAAAAACAATGCGGTTGAGTCTTGTAGCAAAGCAAATAAACGTGGGAACGTCGACGATCCTACAGTTTCTCTCTGCGCAAGGTCACAAAATTGACAATAACCCCAACGCCAAACTAAACTTTGAGCAGTTGACTTTATTGGCAAAGGAATATGGTGCGAACCATATTTTACAAGCCTCTGTGGAGACTCCTAAGCCTGCACCTGCTCCTGAGCCGATTGCTGCATCACCAGTTCCTGCTGCGCCTGCTCCAGTACCTACTCCTGAGCCTACGCCAGAACCAGTGGTTGAAAAACCAGCTCCTGTGGCAGAAGCTCCTAAAGCACCGTCGGAACCTGCGAAGGTGGAAGAAGTTCCGGCTGAAGAGAAGTCGACGGGATTGAAGGTTTTGGGAAAAATCGAATTGGATAAAAAAGGAAATCCCGTAGCTCCTAAGGCAGCGAAAGCTCCTGAACCAGCACCGGCTGTTCCTGAACCTAAGCCAGAGCCAGTGGCTGAAAAGCCCGCTCCTGTGAAGGAAGAGCCTAAGCCAGTCGTGGTTGTAGAAACTCCTGCGGTTATAGAAGAAGTAGATATTCAGTTAATTGAGGCCAGAGGTGAAACATTAAAAGGCCTAACCGTTTTAGGTAAGATTGATTTACCAGCTGCAGGTGATCGCGGTGGTAATAATGCCAAACACAAGCGTAAGCGTATCATCAAGGAGGAGAAAAAGCCAGCTCCTACAGTTCAAACTGGAGCACAAGCTAGACCTGGTGATAAAAAAGATTTTAATAAAAAACCAGTTCCTGGTGCTAAACCAGCACCTAAAGGGGAATTGTCAGATAAAGATATTCAAGAGCAAATCAAGGCGACCATGGCTCGCTTGCAAGGTGCGACTAATAAACAAAGTTTCGGAGCTGATAAGCGTCGGGAGAAGCGTAAAGGTCGTGCGGAAGCAGAGGAGGCTCGTTTAATTGCTGAAGACGATGAGGCAAAAGTATTGAAGGTGACAGAATTTATTCCGGCATCGGATTTAGCTTCATTGATGGATGTTTCGGTTAACGAGGTAATCTCCGCTTGTATGAGCTTAGGGATGTTCGTTTCGATTAACCAGCGTTTAGATGCGGAAGCCATTACGGTGATCGCGGACGAATTTGGTTTCGAGGTGAACTTTGTATCTGCTGAGGAGGAAATCGATGTAGTCGAAGTGGAAGTAGCAGACACTCCAGAAAATTTATTGCCTCGTGCTCCGATCGTTACGATCATGGGTCACGTCGATCATGGTAAAACATCTTTACTAGATTATATTCGTCGGGCTAAAGTAGCCGCAGGTGAAGCGGGTGGTATCACCCAACACATCGGTGCCTATTCGGTAGATACGAAATCAGGCAAAAAAGTAACTTTCCTAGATACACCGGGTCACGAAGCCTTTACGGCGATGCGTGCGCGTGGTGCGAAAGTAACGGATATAGTTATCATCGTCATTGCGGCGGACGATTCTGTCATGCCTCAAACGAAGGAAGCGATTAACCACTCGATGGTGGCCGGTGTTCCGATTGTCTTTGCCTTCTCTAAGGTAGATAAAGATGGTGCGAATGCGGACAAAGTTCGAGAGGAGTTAGCTGCCATGAACATGTTAGTAGAGGATTGGGGTGGTAAATACCAATGCCAAGAAATCTCGTCTAAATCAGGTTTGGGTATCGATGATTTATTAGAAAAAGTATTATTAGAGGCAGAGATGCTTGAATTAATGGCTAATCCGAATAAGAAAGCCGTTGGTTCAGTTATTGAAGCGGAATTAGATAAAGGACGTGGTTATGTAACTACCTTGTTAGTTCAAGCGGGTACATTAAACGTCGGTGATATGATGTTAGCGGGTGATAATTATGGTCGTGTGAAAGCGATGTTTGACCACCACGGTAACAAAATCAAAAAAGCAGGTCCATCTACGCCAGTTCAGGTGTTAGGTTTGAACGGAGCTCCACAAGCGGGTGATAAATTACTATGCTTAGAAAATGAGCGTGAGGCGCGTGAGATTGCGAACAAAAGAGAGCAAATCCTTCGTGAGCAAACTTTACGTACACGTAAGCACATTACTTTAGAGGAAATCGGTCGTCGTAAGGCTATCGGTACTTTCCGTGAATTGAATGTAATCGTTAAGGGTGACGTGGATGGCTCGGTAGAGGCACTTTCAGATTCCTTGATGAAGTTATCTACGGAAGAGGTTCAAGTACGTATCATTCACAGAGGAGTAGGACAGGTTTCTGAGTCCGATGTGGCTTTAGCGTCTACGTCTGATGCCGTTATCATCGCTTTCCAGGTTCGTCCATCACAAAATGCACGTCGCTTAGCGGAGACCGAACAAATCGAAATTCGTAATTATTCCATCATCTACCAGGCGATTGATGAAATTAAGGCAGCGATGGAAGGTCTATTAGCTCCTTCATTCGAAGAGGTGATTACATCGAACATCGAAATTCGTGACGTGTTTAAGATTACCAAAATCGGTACAGTAGCTGGTTGCTACGTATTAGATGGTACGGTTAAACGGGCTAATAAAATTCGTGTCATACGCGACTTCGTTGTCGTTCATGAAGGCGAAATTTCAGCCCTAAAACGTTTCAAAGACGATGTAGCAGAAGTGAAATTTGGCTACGAATGTGGTCTTTCTGTGAAGAACTTCAATGACCTAGAAGTAGGAGATATGCTGGAGTGTTACGAAATGAAAGAAGTGAAGAGAACACTGAAATAATCTCTCAAATCAGAAAATGGCCTACGCCCTATTTTCTACGATTTGAAATCTCATTTCAGTGTCTAACTGAAAAATAAGTTAAAAAAGGGAGCATTTGCTCCCTTTTTTGTATTTATATGAATAGTAAAAAATATTTCTGAATGTATCCCCGCAGGGGATTCAATCTCTATGCTTTATGCTTTATGCTTTATGCTCTATGCTCTATGCTCTCCTCTCTCTAATCTAAACTCTTTTTCCCTCCCGACTCCCGACTAGCGACTCCCGACTGTTAAAACTTCGGACAAGCGAAGCTTTG
>CAIVPV010000032.1 GCA_903907915.1 uncultured Cytophagaceae bacterium | reverse complement strand
TTTTACTTTTACAAGACGGAACTATTTTCCACGGGAAAGCACTAGGAAAAATAGGTACTCACGGAGGTGAGATCTGTTTTAATACCGGTATGACGGGTTACCAAGAAATTTATACTGATCCGTCTTATGCGGGTCAGGTGATTATTAATACGACGGCTCACATCGGAAACTACGGGGTGATGCAAGAGAAAGAGGCGGAATCTAATCAGGTCCAAATCGCCGGAATGGTTTGTAATGAATTTTCCAGTATTCACTCCCGTGAAACAGCAGATGGTTCATTGCAGGATTATTTAGCGAATGCGGGAATTGTTGGAATCTCAGGGATTGATACCCGCGCTTTGGTTCGTCACATTCGTACGAAGGGTGTAATGAATTGCTTAATCTCGTCAGAAATATTTGATGAAGCAGCCTTACAAGCGGCGCTTACTAAAATCCCTTCCATGGAAGGTTTAGAGCTATCCTCACAAGTTTGTACTCAGGAAGCCTATTTCATAGGGGATGAGAAAGCAGAGCGCAAGGTAGCTGTGTTAGATTTAGGCGTGAAGAAAAGCATATTAAGCAATATTGCGGAGCGAGGATGCTACTTAAAAGTATTCCCAGCGAAGACGTCTTATACAGAAATTGCAGCTTGGAATCCAGATGGCTTCTTTGTTTCAAATGGTCCAGGAGATCCAGCGGTGATGTCTTATGCGATTGATACGGTGGCAGAGTTCTTGAAGAGCGATAAGCCCGTTTTTGGTATTTGTTTAGGACACCAAATCTTAGCACAAGTAGTAGGCCTAAGTACCTACAAAATGCACAATGGACACCGTGGATTAAATCATCCAGTGAAGAACCTGATTTCAGGCCTTTCCGAAATCACGTCACAAAATCACGGTTTTGCGGTCAAGATGGATGAATTAAAATCCTCAGATCAAGCTGAATTGACTCATATTAACCTGAACGACCAAACAGTCGAAGGACTTCGTGTAAAAGGTCGCAAAGCATTCTCGGTGCAACATCATCCAGAAGCAAGTCCAGGACCACATGATTCACGTTATCTTTTTGATCAGTTTATCGATCTAATGAAATAAAAAAAAGCCCTGAGAGATCAGGGCTTTTTTTAGGAGGCTTTATAGCCAAAGAGTGAATTATCTTTGATCATTTTGGAAACCGATTTCGGCACAAATTGTACCCATTCGTCCGTTCCAGATTGAATCATTTCTAACACCTGATCGGTGCGAATATTCATCAGTTTTTCATCGTAATTTTTGATTTCGGCCAGTTTTTCATTGTCGATCAAATACTGGAATAATCCTTGTAGGTGACCCTCTGGTTTGAAATTTTTCAATTGAATGATCTCGCCAGTGGAGGAAACCGTCGGGTAGAGGTATAATTTTATTTTCATACCGAACAAACACCCGAAGGCGCTCATAATTCCACCCGGTACATCTTTATAATGATTTTCCTCGAAAATATACTCTAAATTAGGCATACCCATCACTAGGGCCATTTTTAATTTAGAAAATTTGCTCAAGTAGTCAACTAATTTGAAGTACTCGTGGAAGTTAGAAATTAATACGGTTTGGCCTAATGAACAAAGAATATCCACGCGATCTAGGAAGTCTTTCTCGTCGATCTTGTGCGTCTCATTTTCTAAACTTTTCAGGGTTAATTCAGACAATACGCAGATTTTATCATCGTCCACGTCTGGTTCTTGCTCAAACTGAGTAAGGCCCTTCTTTAACATGTCTGAGAAGATATTCGTTACAGGACGGAAACGACCACGAATGGCTACGATATGTTTTTTAGCCAAAGCATCATAAGGCTGCATCACCTTTCCATCTGGACCAAAAACCGCGGCCATCGTATAACCGTGCTTCACTAAATTAAGGGACATTAAGCGATTATCCACCTCTTTAAAGTCTGGACCCTCGAAGCGAATCATGTCGATCTCGATACGGTCTTTGTTTAAATCATCTAACAGAGATAATAATAACTTTTCTGGATTTTCGTAGTAATTATAGCATCCATACAATAGATTCACGCCAATAACTCCTAAAGCCTGCTGTTGCAATATATTGTCGTTATCCAGCATATTTACGTGAATAACCACATCGTTAAATCCCCCATTCGGAGTTAACTGAAAACGTAATCCGATCCAGCCATGGGCGTCATTTGTCTTTTGGAAATTCAAGGCAGAAACCGTGTCTGCGAAGGCGAAAAAGCGTTTCTCTGCTGCAGATTCTGTCAAACGGACATTCAATAATTTGAATTCCCGATTTAACATTTTCATTAATCGTGTTTCACAAACGTATTTGCCTGAAGCCTCTTCCCCATAAATGGCATCCGAAAAGGCCATATCATAGGCTGAAATCGTTTTTGCAATAGTTCCAGACGCTCCACCGGCTTTGAAGAAATTAGCAGCTACATCTTGACCCGCACCGATCTCCGCGAAAGAGCCGTAGATGCTGCGATCTAAATTAACCTGAAGTGCTTTCTGCTTTGTTCCTATGGATTTAATATGAGATGGCATAGGTAGTGTTTTAAGTTTGTTGTCTTAGGCTTTTAAGCTTTGAATGCAATTTACGAATTTATGGCCAAAATTCCCCTTTGTGATACAAGCAAAGTCCCGCCATCGGCCCCTCACTTATATGTCCGACAGTTAAACCATTTTTTTTCATCACTTGTTTTAAGATATCAGAATAGTAAAAGGCAACCGAACCAGTAAAGTGAAAAATAGATGCCTCCTGATATCGCCTCAAGTATAATGTAATAAAGGATTCAAAAGATTCTTCGATTAACGAATAACAAAAGGCCTCTTTTCGATGGTCAAATAAGAACTTTGAAAAGCTGGCAAACCAGCGATTAGGGAAAGCTTGTTTATAGGCTTTATCTAAAACAGTTAAGCGGTCTAAATCTCCAAACCTCTTTTCAAATACGGTCCGCAATTCCAAAGGCATGTGTCCGTGCAAATAACTCAACACAAGGATTTTCCCTAAATGACCGCCACTTCCTTCATCTCCTAACCAAAATCCCAATGGAGGTATTTGTACTGAAATCTCTATTCCATCCCAAAATCCTGAATTAGATCCAGTCCCTAAAATACAAGCTATACCAGCCTCTTTACCACAAAGTGATCTAGCCGCAGCGATCAAGTCATTT
Organism: uncultured Cytophagaceae bacterium; assembly: GCA_903907915.1. Classification (GTDB taxonomy): domain Bacteria; phylum Bacteroidota; class Bacteroidia; order Cytophagales; family Spirosomataceae; genus Aquirufa. The sequence goes on along the minus strand of CAIVPV010000032.1, from coordinate 2,400 downwards.
TGGATTTCAAGCGTGCAGCTGCTTGAAAAATAGGGCCGCAATGCCTCAGCAATAATCTCTCGTTGAGCGTCGCCCGTCACCCCAGTTCCATAATAAAAGACTGCTTGAATAGGTATTCCGGTAAAACCAGCTAAAACTTTTCCCTGAGAGGCCACAATTTCAGACGAGGTCTCATAATAAGGATTTATTCCTACGCTAGAGAAACTTTCATAGGGTGATGTTGGATCCTTTATCAGTCTCCAAGCCGTTTTAGTCGAACCACTCTCAACGATTAAAATCATATTATGCTAGAATTCCGATGGGGGTGAATTTCTCAAAGACTTTCTCTGAATGTGGCGCATCAGCTAGTTCAGGCGTCAAGTCTTGACCCGCCCAATGTTCGTAGTGTTTGCCATTTTTCCACAGTTTGGAATGCGTCATATCATAAATGAGACCCTGAAAGGCGACCCAAATCTCAGGCTTATCCTGCCCATTTCGTAGGGCTAACTGTCCGCGAGTATATGTTTTCATATTTTACACGAAGCTAAATAAAAAGGGACAAAGACCATTTTTTTCAGAAAGATTTTTAATTTTACACGAGAATACAAATTCCTATGAAACAATTCATTGTCTTTTTGTTTGCCATCTCTGTGATGGCTTGTGGAAGTGGAAGCACTCCAGCCCCTACACCTACGCCACCCACACCTACGGTGAGTGTGGCCACATTAGTTAAGAAAGTGTGGACCGCCAGCTCAGCGCAGTGGGACGGAGTTACGAAATACGATAAAACAAGTACTTCTAATGTCGTTCAAGGATATTCACAATATAAATTAGATTTATCTACGGCTGGATCAGTTACCTTGACTGAATTTGACGGTAAAATATTTACAGGATCCTATACTGTCGCAACGGATGGTCTTAGCCTGACATTAAATGGATTGACAAGTGCCGATGGGGCACCTACAGGTACTGGAGGAACGATCATTTACACGATTTTGTCTACACCGACAGCAACAGGGCTTAGCCTTCAACAAACAACGGCTTACGTTAAAGCGAGCAGTGCCATTGTTAAATTGGCTTTAGTAAATCCTTAATTAGAATTAATCAAATCAGAGCCGTCCTCGTGACGGCTTTTTTGTTATATGGAAAAGAGAACAGAGATCGGAGAAATAGGGGAGTTTGGTTTAATTAATCACCTGGCCGCACAATTCGTAGAGAACCAGGCTTGGACAGATGTTGGCATAGGCGATGATACAGCCGTGTTAGACCCGAAGGGGAATAAGGTGGTAACGACGACGGAATTATTGATTGAAGGCGTACATTTTGATTTAGCCTATACTCCATTGCAACATTTAGGTTTTAAGGCGGTTTCTGTGGTCTTATCTGACATCGCAGCGATGAATGCGATTCCTGCTCAAATCACGATTGGTTTAGGCTTAAGCAATCGTTTTTCAGTTGAATCAGTCGATGCGCTTTACGAAGGAATAAAATTAGCTTGTGAAGAATACAAAGTTGACCTTGTAGGAGGTGACACGACTTCTAGTCCTCAGGGTTTAATTATAGCCATGAATGCCACGGGAGTGGTGGAGGAAGAGAAATTAGTGAAGCGAAACGGGGCTAGAGAGAATGATGTCCTTTGTGTTTCGGGGGATTTAGGTGCCGCATTGATGGGATTACATTCATTGGAAAGAGAGAAACAAGTATTCCTTTCAAATCCTGAAATGCAGCCGGAATTAGAGGGTAAAAGCTATGTCGTTTTACGTCAGTTAAAACCGATGGCTCGTTTTGATATCATTCACGAATTAAGAGATTTAGGCGTTATTCCTACCTCGATGATCGATTGTTCGGATGGATTAGCCTCAGAAATCATTCATTTATGTAATGCGTCTGGTTTAGGTGCCCGAATTTTCGAGAAAAATATTCCGATTGATGACGAGACTTATCTTTCAGCTACTGAATTTAATCTCAGCCCATTAACTGCCGCCTTGAATGGAGGAGAGGATTATGAACTATTATTTACCGTGTCGCAGGAGGATTTTCCTAAAGTAGAGAAGATCGCAGATGTCACCGCGATCGGATATATGACTAAAATCAGTAAAGAACGAGTAATGGTCATGAAATCAGATGCAATCGTCGATTTAACGGCTCCGGGCTTCGGTAAATCGTAACCATTGGTCTACAAAAATAGCCGTTTGATAAATTTTAGGTAGTTTATGTTATATAATTGGTAATTTTGAATGTTGGGAATTGCCTAATATTTTTTTTACAAGAAGATAATAATATGACGAAGTCTTCCTTCATCCGGAAATATTCGAATCGCTTTCTTTCGAGATGGCTGGTATTAGTCTTTGATTCGCTCATTGTACTCTTCTCATTTTCTATTGCGACCTTTTTGAGAATGAATTTTCAGTTAACGGAAAT
>CAIVPV010000031.1 GCA_903907915.1 uncultured Cytophagaceae bacterium | reverse complement strand
TGACCATGCTAAAGAGACGGGTGCTGAGATTCCCAAGGAACCTATTTTATTTTTTAAAAGTACAACAGCTTTGTCAGGTCCCAATGATGATATCATCATTCCCAAAAATTCTACTAAGACGGATTGGGAAGTGGAGTTAGCGATTGTGATTGGTAAAAAAGCATCCTATGTTTCAGCGGAAAACGCCTACGAATATGTAGCTGGTTATTGCTTGCACAACGATCTATCAGAACGCGAATACCAATTAGAACGTGGAGGAAACTGGTCAAAAGGAAAGGGATGTGATTCTTTTGCACCTTTGGGACCCTATTTAGCCACAAAAGAAGAGATAACAGATGTGCATCAACTAAGTATGTGGCTAGATGTGAATGGTAAACGATTTCAGACTAGCAGCACAGATCAATTGATTTTCAATGTACCACAAGTCGTTTCGTATATCTCCCAGTTTATGACGTTATTACCTGGCGATGTTATTAGCACAGGAACTCCACATGGGGTAGGTCTTGGATTTAATCCACCTGTTTATTTAAAACCAGGAGACGTGGTGACTTTAGGAATGAATGGATTAGGAGAACAACAGCAAAAAGTAATCGCTTATCAGGGATGATTGATTCACATCAACATTTTTGGAATTATAACGAAGAAAGAGACACCTGGATAACACCAGAAATGTCCATTCTTCGTGCAGATTATTATCCTAATTACAGCGAAACACTATTTAGAGACCAAGGTTTTACTGGCTGCGTAGCCGTTCAAGCGGATTCATCTGAGGAAGAAACCTTATTTCTCCTCGCTCTTGCAGAACAAAATGAATTCATACAAGGTGTCGTAGGATGGGTTGATTTACAAAGTAAAAATATCGAAGATCGCCTAGCTTATTTCACTCAATTTGAAGCCATTAAAGGTTTTCGACACATCGTTCAAGGAGAAAAAGACCCCCTTTTTCTAGCTAGAAAAGAATTCATTAAAGGAGTAAAGACTTTAGCTAGTTTCGATTTAACCTATGATTTATTGATTTATCCTCATCAATTGAAATCAGCCATTACTTTTTGTGAATCCTGCGATGATCAAAGAATCGTTTTAGATCATTTGGCAAAGGCACCATTAAAGTCAGGGAATATTCAGGAATGGAAGAAAGAAATTCAAGCTTTCTCTGGTTTATCCCACGTTTCAGCTAAAATTTCCGGAATTGTGACTGAGGCGAAAGATCAATCGTGGACGCAGCAACAAGTGAATGAGATAGTAGGAGTAGCTATGGAGGTATTTGGTCCGGAAAGACTCATGATTGGAAGTGATTATCCTGTTGTTTTAGTAAATTCATCACTAGAACGTTGGGTACTATCGTTTCAAGAAGCTTTAGGAGGCTTAAGTGAAACCGAAAAAGACAAGATATACCGTAAAAACGTTACAAAGTTTTATCAATTGGAAACACTATGAATTTAGGATTAAGAGAGAAAGTCATTATTGTAACAGGGGGAGCTAAGGGAATTGGAGAAGGAATATCCGAATCTTTGGCATTAGAGTCAGCTATGGTGGCAATAGTAGGCAGAAATGAAACGGATAACTTACGTTGCATAGAGAAAATTCAGGCCACCGGAGGACAAGCATTTTCCTTCGTAGCTGATTTAAGTAATCCATCGGAATGCGCTCAAGTTGTAGATAAAATAGCAGCTACTTTCGGGAAAATAGATGGTTTAGTTAATAATGCAGGTCTAAATGACGGAGTTGGTCTGGAAACAGGGAATTACGAAAAATTCATTCAATCCATCAATGCTAATTTGACGCATTATTATTTAATGGCTCAGGCTTGTTTACCTTATTTGAAGAAGAGTAAAGGAGCTATCGTAAATATTGGATCTAAAACAGCAGAAACTGGCCAGGGAAACACCTCCGGTTATGCTGCCTCTAATGGCGGACGCAATGCATTAACGCGCGAATGGGCTTTGGAATTAAGAGATTACGGAATTAGAGCTAATTCAGTTATTGTGGCGGAATGTTATACACCCATGTATGAAAAATGGATACAAACGCTTGATAATCCTAAGGAAAAACTAGCGAGCATTACGGAAAAAATACCATTAGGTCAACGCATGACCACAAAAGAAGAAATAGGGGATATGGTCACTTTCCTTTTATCTCCTAAATCAAGCCATACCACCGGACAAATTATTCATGTGGATGGAGGATATGTTCACCTGGATAGAGCTATTTCATGAGAACTTTTGACACATTTGAGAGTCCCGGATTAATCGTTTATCCCGATCGCGTTAAACGTAATATTGCCAAAGTACTTGAAATGGTAAATGGCAATCCAAATCGTTTACGTCCGCACATCAAAACGCACAAAACAAAAGAGGTAAACGATCTATTATTAGCAGCTGGTATTACTAAGTTCAAATGTGCCACCATTGCCGAAGCGGAACTCTTAGCTCTATCTGAAGCACCAGATGTACTTATTTCCATGCAATTGATCGGACCTAATTTAGACCGTTTCAAACAAATGGTAGAGCATTATCCTAAAACTACTTTCTCCTCCATCGTAGACGATGCCTTAGCTGCCTCAGAATTGGATAAAACTTTTGCGCAAAGCCCAATAGGTGTTTTTATTGATTTAAACATGGGAATGAATCGCACAGGTGTCAAGCCTAATAACGCTTTTGCCTTGGTTCAGCACATTCATTCTTTGCCAAATCTACAATTAAGAGGATTACACGCCTACGATGGCCATATACGAGACAAAGTATATGAAGACCGGGAAAGACACGTTGAAACAGATTTCAAGCCTTTCTACGCGTTATTAGAACAAATTGATATAACTGAACTTGAATTAGTCGTTTCAGGTACACCTAGCTTTCTGGTGCACCACAAAAATCCACAATTTACGTGTAGCCCTGGAACCTTTGTTTTCTTTGATGCTGGTTATGCGGCTTTATTTCCAGAAAATACCTTTGAATTTGGGGTAGAAATTATCGCAAGAATTATTTCCAAACCTACTCCATCAACCATTTGCCTAGATTTAGGACATAAGTCTGTGGCAGCTGAAAATCCAATCGATAACCGAGTGCGTTTTATAGACCATCTGGATTGGATTTTAAAGTCTCAAAGTGAAGAACATGGCATCGTGGAAGTAGGGGATAATTCAAATTACGAAATTGGTGACATCGTCAGAATGATTCCGTACCACATTTGTCCCACAGTAAACCTTCATTCTCATCTACAAGTCATAGATGGAGGTAGGTGGGAAGTCAAAGCTAGAAATCGTAGACTATGCTATTAATCGATGCCCATTTAGAC
>CAIVPV010000030.1 GCA_903907915.1 uncultured Cytophagaceae bacterium | reverse complement strand
GGGCAAACGCGGCCGAAGTGAAACACGAGCACGGCATTGACCTAGTCACTAAACTAGCCCCTAGTTATCAGGCGATTGTTTTGACCGTAGCTCACAACGAATTCCTTGACCTTCCTTTCGCGTCTCTGCGCGCCGAAAATGGAGTCATTTTTGACATAAAATCTATACTCTCAAAAGACTTGGCTGACGCCCGTTTATAAGCATGGCCTGGTACGCAATTTACACGAAATCCCGAATGGAGAAGAAAGTCTCCTTGCGTCTAGAAGACCTAGGCATCGAAGCCTATTGTCCCACCACCAAGCGCAAAAAACAATGGTCTGACCGCAAAAAGTGGGTCGAAGAAGTCCTTTTCCGCTCCTACGTCTTCGTAAACATTGACCTGGAGAAACAAAGCGGCCTCGTTCGGCGAACGCTAGGCGTCGTGAACTTCGTCTATTGGCTCCATAAACCCGCAGTTATTCAAGACTCGGATATTGTTGCCATCAAACAATTTCTATCCGATCACCTGGAGGTAGAAACTATTGGAAAAACCGCTAAAGTGGGCGACTATATCACCATCGAATCTGGGCCACTAACGGGCCAGGTAGCTAAAATTGTCGGGCTGAAGAATAAGCACGAGGTGAGGCTGAAGATAGAGAGTTTGGGATTTGAACTTGTTGCAGCATTAGCAGATAAATAAAGGCATTAGCCTTTATTTATCTGCTAATGCTGCAACTGAAAGCATAGAGCATAAAGCACAAAGAATAAAGTTTGTATCAAAATGAGCGAAGCCTATTTTGATGACTTTAGAAACATTTCATAAGCGCATACCCGTAGGGTATTCCTTCTTTATACTTTATTCTTTGTGCTCTATTCTTTATTTAGAGTTTTCAGCGTCGCCGTTAATATTTTCAATAATTCCTCCAGGTCCTTCAAAGCCTCATTTCCATCTTCATCATTGATAATTTGTGAGCGCATTAAGAGCCTAATCCAATAATGTGTTTCCCTCGCCTCTTTATATGAAAGAGATATTTTGTATTTGAAATCATTGCGAGAAAACCCGCCAATGGCTTCTTCTAAATTCGCGCCTATTGAGGTTGAGCATCGTAGTAATTGTTTTCCTAATACAAATTCTTTGTCCTCATAAAATAAGTTTTCTGCATAGAGAGACCATTTTTAAGGAAAATTCGAAAGACTTAGTAAGGGCTGGATTTTTTGTCATCTTAGTGGTTATTTGATGACAAGGTTAGGCAAAGTTTTGCGGGGGAGCTATCTGTTTATTTATATTTTATCATTCTAAAGAATAAAGAAAAAAGCACAAAGAATAAAGGAGGAATACCCTGCGGGTATACATTTATGAAATGTTACTAAACCCATCAAAATGGGCGAAGCCTATTTTGATACAATCTTTATTCTTTGTGCTTTATGCTCTATGCTTTAAAACTAAGCTCTATTCTTTATTTCTACCCAAAAAAAAGATAACTCACAAAAATCGCCGTCACAATCCCTACCAAATCTGCCGCTAATCCCGCCCAAAGCGTGTAGCGAATGTTGCGCACTTGAACAGAGCCGTAGTAAAGGGCGATGACGAAAAGGACTGTTTCGGCGGAGCCTTGGAAGACGCAGGCTAGGCGGCCGGCGAAGGAATCTGGGCCAAAGGTTTTCATCGTGTCGATCATCATGGCGCGGGAGCCGCTGCCGGAAACCGGATGTAAAAGGGCGGTAGGCATCGCGTCGGTGAAGCGATTATCGATTCCGATGCTGTCTACGGCATATTTCATTCCGTCTACGATAAAACCTAAAACACCGGAATTGCGAAGGCAAGAAATGGCAACGAGCATTCCCACGAGGTAGGGGATGATGCGGACGGAGGTTTCGAAACCGCCTTTGGCGCCCTCGACGAAGGACCCGAATATGTCTACTTTCTTATAAAAGGCTGCGGCGATGAAGGAGAAAATCAAGGTGAAAAGGATGCCGTTGCTGAAGAGTTTGGACTGTATGTCGATTTGCTCTTTTGATAGGCTGCTGAAGTACCATAAGATAGCAGCTAGGATGGCAGTGATGCTGAAGAGCCAGCCGAAAAGGACGGGGTCAAAAAGGCGAATTTTTTGCTTGATCGAGACGAAGATTAGACCTGTGATGGTGGCCGCGTAGGTGGCCATTAGGCAGGGAATAAAGACGTCTGAGGCATCTTGTGCACCATAAATGGCGCGTTGGGCCATGATGGAAAGAGGGATTAAAACGGGGCCCGCGCTGTGTAAAACAAGGAACATGATTTGGGCGTTAGAGGCGGTTTCTTTGACCGGATTCAAATCCTGTAAACCCTGCATTGCTTTTAGGCCAAAGGGGGTTGCTGCGTTATCGAGGCCGAGTAGATTAGCGGAGAAGTTCATGATCATTTGGCCGTGAACGGGGTGATCCTTAGGCACCTCTGGAAAAAGACGAGAGAAAAAGGGTTGAATTTTGCGGGCCAGAAAATGGATCGCCCCGGCCTTCTCCCCCACTTGTAAAATACCCATAAAAAAGGCCATCACGCCGGTTAAAGGAAGGGCGACTTTCATCACCGCGACTTCCGCGGAGTCAAACATGCCGTCGACGAGTACTTTAAAGATGTCGGTATTGCCGAAAAAGATGAATTGAATGAGGGCCACAATGAACGCGACGCCGAAAAATAAAAACCAAATCCAATTTAAAGCCATAGGTTCGAAGAGGTAAAAAACGATTAAATTTAGGGAAAATTCCGTCATAATTATGAGACAATTCGCTAAAGCAGGAATAATCCTGCTACTAAGCCTATCGCTGAAGGCACAAAAAACGACTTGCGCGGCAGAGCTGTCGATGCAGAAACAGGGCCTACTAGAGGTCACAGAGCAGGTTCCGTCTATTTTGGTCGAACTAAAATATGCGACAGCGGATAATTTTATGAGGAAGGATGTGTATGGTTGTTTGACACATGCCTATTTGCAAAAAGAGACGATTGCGAAGTTGAAGACGGCGCAGGAGAATTTGGAAAAAGCCCACCCAGGTTATCATTTGTTGATTTATGATGCGGCGAGACCGCTGTCGAAGCAATGGGAACTTTGGAACACCTTAACGGAATATCCCCCAGCGAAAAGACGTACCTATGTGGCAGATCCGAAAGAGCATTCGATTCATAATTATGGAAGTGCGATTGATTTGACGGTGGCGGATGAGAAAGGAAAGCCACTAGAGATGGGGACGAAATATGATTTTTTTGGCGAAATGGCTTATCCGAAAGAGGAGGCAAGGTTATTAAAGGCGGGGAAGTTAAGCCAAAAAGCGATCGACAATCGACTCATTTTGCGCAATGCGATGAAAAAAGCAGGATTTACGGCTATCGAATATGAGTGGTGGCACTTCAATGCGTTCTCCCGAAAAGAGGCCAAGGAAAAGTTTAAAGTTATCCCTTAAATGGGGTTTCATCCTGAACCCTTGCCGTTTATCCTAAAATAAGGAGCGAGGAACGGCGGATTGCTTACCTTTACCTACATTTTATTTTGACTTATGTACTTAAAAATAATTAGCCTTTCGGCGTTACTATTCGCTGGAAGTATTGAAATCCAGGCTCAGAATGCAGCAGCTATTCAGGCGAACGGGAATGTGGTTCAATTATCGCTCTCGAAGGCGGTGGAAATCGCTTTGCAACATAACCTTAATGTGAAGTCTTATGAGGTGAGTTTGCGCAACGCGGAATTGCAATTTCAACAATCGAAAAACAATGCATTGCCTAATTTAAATGCGAACATTAACCAGTCCGCGAGTTTTGGCCGTAGTATTAACCCTTTTACAAATGGGTACGATTCCCGTAATATCAATTACAATAACTTGGGTTTAAACGCGGGAATGCTTCTTTTTAATGGGGGCCAAATCCGTAACACCGTTCTCCAAAACGATTTCAATTTAAAGGCGTCGCAAGAAGATTTAGCATCTATTAAGGAAAATATCTCATTACAAGTGGTGCTTGCCTATTTAGCGATATTGAATTCAGAAGATCAATTAAGCATTGCAAAATCACAAAGTGAAATTACGAAACTTCAAATCGCTAGAACGGAGAAGTTAGTCAATGCGGGATCGCTTGCCCCTTCTAATTTATTGGATTTGAAAGCACAACTTGCTAGCGACGAGTCGAATGTGGTAAATTTCCAGAGCTCCTTGGACCTTAATAAATTAACCTTATTGCAATTATTAAACGATTCGAGCATTTCGGCTATTGCATTGCAGCGAATCCAAGTTCCCACCCCTAGTTCGAACGGATATGATACAGGGATCGAGGAATTATATACGAAAGCGTTAGCGATTCAGCCTTTGGTAAAAGCAGCAGATTTACGTGTTCAAAGTGCACAAAAGAGTATAGCAGTGGCTAAAGCAGGAACAATGCCGACCCTTTCTTTAAGCGCAAGCGTTACAGCTAACCAGTCGAACGCATTGACGCTAGATTATTTTGATCAAATCAATAATACCCAAAACAAGGTCATTTCATTGGGTTTAAACATTCCAATTTTCTCTCGTTTTGCAGTGAAGACTAGAGTGGCACAAGCAGGTTTACAACGCGAAAATGCGTCGATTGAAGCATCTAAAGCGCGTTTAACGTTACGCCAAAACATCGAGCAAGCTTACGTTAACCTCACTAATTCAGCAAAGAAATACGAAGCGGGACTTTCGCAGGTAAGTGCTTTAGAAGAATCATTCCGAGCGGCAGAAAGTCGTTTTG
>CAIVPV010000029.1 GCA_903907915.1 uncultured Cytophagaceae bacterium | reverse complement strand
GCTGTCGTTAAGATTAACTCCGCTGGCAAAATCGGCACAGACGAACCACCGGCTACGACTGCTTTTAATTTATGACCATCGCGAATACCGCCGCACCATTCATCGGAATAGATGAAGTCTTCGACCGTAATCCCTAATGGGATCTCGTAAACACCTGGTTTTTTGATGTGACCAGACGCGGAGATTAATTTTGTACCTGTACTACGTCCTACACCTATAGCCGCATAAGCATCGCCACCGTTATTCACGATCCACGAAGTAGCAGCGATAGATTCCACATTATTAACCACCGTAGGACATTGCCATAGACCTTTCACCGCTGGGAAAGGTGGCTTATTACGAGGATTACCTCTTTTACCTTCTAAAGATTCTAATAAAGCGGTTTCTTCTCCGCAGATATACGCACCACCACCTGGTTGAACGAATAAATCTAAATCATAGCCCGAACCCAAAATATTCTTGCCTAATAATCCTTTATCGTAGGCCTCTTGAATCGCTTTTTCTAAAATAGCAATCACATACATTAACTCGCCACGCACATAGATGTAGGAGGTATTTGCTCCTAGGGCAAACGAAGAAACGATCATTCCCTCGATTAAAGTATGTGGAGATTTCCACATCAAATAGTGATCCTTGAACGTACCAGGCTCTGATTCGTCCGCATTACACACTAAATAACGAGGTACACCCTCTGGTTTCGCTAAGAATGACCACTTCATTCCCATCGGAAAACCTGCGCCTCCGCGGCCACGAAGCCCTGACTTTTTCACCTCTTCGGTTACCTCGTCAGGGGTCATTTTCTTTAACGCTTTTTTGACCGCTGAATACCCACCATGTTTCATAAACACGTCTATCGTGTCAATGTTAGGTACGTCTATATGTTCGGTTAATATCTTCATCCTAGGCCTTATTTGCTCAATTCATCTATAATTTCATCCACCTTTTCGTTCGTTAGGTGCATGTAATATTTTTCGCGGATTTGGAATACAGGACCCCAACCACAAGCGGCTAAACACTCGACTTCTTTGATAGTAAACTTGCCATCCTTCGTCGTTTCGCCCGTATTAATCTTCAAACGTTTCTTCAAGTGATCGTATACTTCCACGCCACCCATTAAACAACAAGGGCCTGTACGGCAATACTCAATCACATTCTCTCCTACCGGCTCCAAGTGGAACATCGTGTAGAAAGACGCCACTTCGTATACCTCGATGGAGCTGATGGACATCAGGGTTCCTACATAATCCATTACCTCTGGCGAGCACCATTTCCACTCGGCTTGCGCTAAGTGAAGGATCGGTAAAATAGCCGACTTCTGCTTTCCTTCCGGATAGCGGGCGATAATTTTTTTCACTAATTCCAGCGTTTCTGCTGGGAAAACAATCTTGCTCATGTCTTAAGTATCTAACTCTCCTGCAATTACGTTCATCGATGACATCGTTACGATCGCATCTGAAAGGGTGGTCCCCTTGATCATCTCTGGGAAAGCCTGGTAATATATAAATCCGGGACGACGGAATTTCAAACGATAAGGAGTACGACCTCCATCAGAAACTAAGTGGAAACCTAATTCACCGTTTCCGCCTTCTACCGAATGATAAACCTCTCCCACTGGTGCATCAATCTCCCCCATCACAATTTTGAAGTGGTAGATCAAAGCCTCCATGTTGTGGTAGACGTCTTGTTTATCTGGCAAATAATAGTGTGGTGCATCTGCGTGGTAAGGACCTTCTGGAAGGTTATCCATCGCTTGTTGGATGATGCGCAAACTTTGCCACATCTCCTCTTCACGTACTAAGAAACGATCGTAAGTATCGCCTTTTGTTCCTACAGGCACATCGAATTCAAAATCTTCATAAGAAGAGTACGGGTTCAACGAACGTACATCATAATCTACTCCCGCCGCACGTAAATTAGGACCTGTAAATCCGTAGTTTAAGGCACGTTCAGCAGAAATTCCGCCTACGTTTTGGGTACGATCCATAAAAATACGGTTACGCATCACCAAACCTTCGAATTCCTTCAAAGCCGCCGGAAGTTCTTTTAATAATTTTTTGATTTTCTCGATCGCAACGGGCGTAAAATCACGTTCCATACCGCCGAAACGACCCATATTTGTCGTAAGACGCGCACCGCACATCTCCTCGTAAATCTCGTAGATAAACTCTCTCCATTGGTAGACATACAAGAAACCGGTTAAGGCTCCGGTATCTACCGCTAGGATCGAATTACAAACAATGTGGTCTGTTAGACGCGCAAGTTCCATCATGATCACACGCATGTATTGCGCACGCTTTGGAACTTCGATACCTAATAATTTTTCTACCGTCATGTGCCAGCCCATATTGTTAATAGGAGCTGAACAATAGTTCATGCGGTCTGTTAAAGTCGTGATTTGATAGAAAGGACGACGTTCGGCGATTTTCTCAAAGGCCCGGTGGATATATCCCACCGTTTGTTCCGCGTCTACGATGGTTTCTCCGTCCATCGTTAAGATGTTTTGGAAGATACCGTGTGTCGCCGGGTGCGTAGGACCTAAGTTTAACGTAGATAATTCATTCACATAAGGTCCCCCTTTTTGTGTTTTATCTAATCCTACATTAGGGCTGTTTACTAAAGCTATTTCAGACATGTCTATTTATTATCGTCCAAATAATTCATCAATCTTATCGTGACGCGTCGCATCCTCTAAGGGATATTCCTTCCGCATCGGATGGTAATCCATCTCGTCCATATTCAGGATACGGGTCAAATTAGGGTGACCTTCAAAGATGATACCATAAAAATCAAACGCCTCGCGCTCCATCCAGTTTGCCGTAGCAAAAAGGCCGGTGATCGTAGGAAAATTAGGCGCTTCGATAGGCGCATAGGCCTTAATCCAAAGACGCACGTTGTTTTCCAAACTATGCAAATGGTAGATCACTCCTAGTTCTTGACCTTTCGCCTCCGGAAAATGTATCCCAGCCAAATCCGTCAAAAATTGAAACTTAAATACCGGGTGAGCATACAAGAAGTGGATCATCGGAACGATATTCTCTACTTCCGTGGTCACCTGCAAAATGCCGTGCGACTCCCCTATTCCATACACACCGTCCTCGCCAAACTGCGCTTGAAGCGCTTCGATTATCTGATCGTTCATATTTATTCGATTCCGTATGAAGCTAATAAAGCCTTGTATTCTGGTTCATTTCTTCTGCGCGTTGTCTCCTTTTTCGCTAATTCTTGGATCTGCATAAAGCCATCCAAAATTTGCTCTGGACGCGGTGGGCAACCTGGCACATATACGTCCACTGGAATGATCCGGTCAATTCCTTGCAGAACAGAATACGTATCAAAAATACCTCCAGAACAAGCACAAGCACCTACCGATAATACCCAACGTGGCTCAGCCATTTGGAGATATACCTGTTTTACAACTGGTGCCATCTTCTTAGAGATCGTCCCCATCACCATCAAAACATCCGCTTGACGTGCAGAGAAACTTAATCGTTCCGCACCAAAACGACCGATATCATAATGGGATGCCATTGTAGACATAAACTCAATACCACAGCAAGAGGTGGCGAAGGGCAATGGCCAAAGTGAATTAGCCCGAGCTAAACCCACTAAACTATCTAAAGACGTAGCAAAAAAACCAGCTCCCTCTACTCCAGCGGGCGCCTCTACGATATTAACTGAAGAATCACTCATTATTTCTCCCACTTTAAAATTCCTTTTTTCAATACGTATAAGAAGCCTACTAAAAGCAAGCCCATGAAAACTAACATTTCATAGAAACCATTCCATGACAATTCCTTAAAATTCACCGCCCATGGATACATAAAGACGATTTCTATATCGAATAGCACAAAAAGAATGGCTACTAAAAAATACTTAACTGAAATAGGAGTTCGGGCATCTCCGATCGATTCGATACCACATTCAAAGGTATCATCTTTCTCTTTCGAATGTCTTTTAGGACCTAATGCGTGCGTCGCTAACATGGTAGCAACTATAAATGCTAAAGCAGCACCCAACTGAACAAAAATCGGAAGGAAATCCTGAGGTTGATAATTCATTACGAAGGCTTAAAAATTCAAGCCGCAATTTACAGCTAAAAATCTAAATCTGGGATAAAAAATAAGAAAAGGATTTAAATATTTCAGAAATTTCGTGTAATTTTGTCCTGCAAATAAGGGTAACACACATCACCCTATTCAAATTATTTGCTATGCTTGATTCCAACAAATTTCTTTTCGAAGCTTTAACCTACGACGACGTACTTTTGCTTCCTGCTTATTCCGAGGTTTTACCCCGTGAAGTAAGTACCTCCTCTCGCCTTACACGTAATATTTGGTTACATATTCCGATTGTTTCTGCCGCGATGGATACGGTGACGGAAGCTGCTTTAGCCATAGCGCTAGCACAAGAAGGTGGCATTGGAATCATTCACAAGAATATGACGATCGAGCAACAAGCGGCTCAAGTTCGGAAGGTAAAGCGTTCTGAATCAGGGATGATCATCGATCCGGTGACCTTGAAAGACAACTCCACGTTAGGGGATGCACAACGTATCATGAAGGAATTCAAGATCGGAGGTATTCCGGTGATCGATAATGAGGGAAAATTAGTGGGGATTTTGACGAACCGTGATTTACGTTTCCAAAAACAAACCACTCGTCCCGTGAAGGAGATCATGACGAAGGATAATTTGATTACGGCCAAAGAAGGAATCAGCATGGAAGAGGCCGAAAGCATTTTGCAAGAATACAAAATCGAAAAATTACCCATCATCGATAAGAATGGAAAATTAATCGGTTTGATTACTTATAAAGATATTTTGAAGCGCAAGTCACACCCTTTGGCATCGAAAGATCTCCTAGGTCGTCTTCGCGTAGGTGCCGCCGTAGGCGTGACACCCGATTTATTAGATCGCGTGCAAGCCTTAGTTCAAGTCGGCGTAGACGTCATCAGTATTGATACAGCACACGGACACTCGAAAGGAGTGATTGAGGCATTGAAATCAGTCAAAAAATCGTTTCCTACCTTGGATGTTATCGTCGGCAACATCGCCACCGGAGAAGCTGCGGTAGCCTTAGCGGAAGCTGGAGCTGATGCCGTAAAAGTAGGTGTGGGTCCAGGAAGTATTTGCACCACGCGTATCATCGCAGGTGTGGGTATGCCACAATTAACGGCGGTTTATGAAGCTGCCAAAGCTTTACAAAAATACGACGTCCCAGTCATTGCTGATGGAGGAATCCGTTATTCAGGCGATGTGGCAAAAGCCATCGCTGGCGGTGCAAGCACCGTAATGATCGGCTCCTTATTAGCTGGAACAGACGAAGCACCAGGCGAAATGATCATTTTGGAAGGACGTAAATTCAAATCCTACCGTGGAATGGGATCCTTAGAGGCCATGGAAGATGGATCGAAAGACCGCTACTTCCAAGACGCAGAAGATGATATCAAAAAATTAGTGCCGGAAGGAATCGTAGGTCGCGTGCCGTTCAAAGGTTCGGTGACAGAGATTTTATACCAAATGGTCGGAGGCCTTAAAGCCGGTATGGGCTATTGCGGCGCATCCTCTATCGAAGTAATGCAACAAGCGAAATTTGTCAAAATCACTTCAGCCGGTGTGAAAGAAAGTCACCCACACGATGTGAGTATCTCGAAAGAAGCGCCTAACTATTCGGCAAAATAAAAAAAGCCCTGATCTGTCAGGGCTTTTTTTATTTATAATTCTGAACGGTATCTACAAAACATTGTACCTTATCCGGATCAATGTCGGGATAGACTCCATGACCTAAGTTCGCAATGTAACGCTGCGTCCCAAATTGATTGATCATCTTCTTGGTCTCCGCTTCCACCGTCTTAAAATCTCCATACAAAGCACAAGGATCTAAATTTCCTTGCAAGGTTTTGTTAGGCCCCACTAAGCGACGAGATTCTTCAATATCCATATTCCAATCCAAACCAATCGTTGCACAATTCAATGCAGCCATCTCTTCGCGAGCGAAGAATGCCCCTTTGGCAAAAATCGTGACCGGAACCTCCGTCACCGCATCACAAATTTGCTTTAGATAAGGCGTCGAAAACACCGAATACTGCGCAGGAGATAGAATTCCTGCCCACGAATCAAAGATTTGGACTAAATTAGCCCCAGCCACTACCTGTGCTTTCAAATACGAAATGGTCGAATCAGTAATCTTTTGCAACAAAGCATGAGCCAGTTCAGGCTCGGCATATAACATCTTTTTGGCCTGAGAAAAAGTCTTCGACCCTTTTCCCTCCACCATATAACAGAAAATCGTGAACGGCGCACCAGCAAATCCGATTAAAGGCACCTTGCCAGCTAGCTCTTTCTTCACGATCTTAATCGCATCCAATACATATTTCAAATCCTCCTCCGGATTTGCATCCCGAATCTTCGCCAAATCCGCTTTCGACCGAATCACCTCCGGAAAAACCGGCCCCTTCTGCTCCTCCATCAAGTATGGCAAACCCATCGCCTCCGGCACCACTAAAATATCTGAAAAGATAATCGCCGCATCCACCCCAAAACGCGTCACCGGCTGAATCGTCACCTCCGCAGCCATCTCCGGATGCGTCGCAAGTCCAATAAATGAACCCGCTTTCGCCCTTACAGCTCTATATTCTGGTAAAATTCTCCCCGCCTGACGCATCACCCAAACCGGGATTCGCTCCACAGGTAAACCCTGCGCAGCACGAAGAAGTAGATCGTTTTGTAGTTTTTCCATATGCTAATTCGAGCTACAAAGATAAGGAAAAAAGTCGCTAGTCACTAGTCGGGAGTCGCTAGTAACTAATCGCTAGTCGCTAGTCAGGAGTCGCTAGTCAGCTCTGTACTTTCTTATATCTTGTCCATTAAGTGTTTTCATCAAACCAAAAAGCATTTTCCCTATTTCATTCAATTGGCCATATATGGTAGAGAATTCATCCTCAGAGATATAATTTAATTTTAATGCGATATAAATCATCGATTTAACTTCACTACAAGATCCTTGTGCGATAAACAAAAATCGTCTAAAATCACGATCAGACCCCCGCTCAAATCCTTCAGCAATATTATTTGATATTGAAATAGATGCACGTTGAATCTGGTTTTTAAATCCGAAATCGGTAACTGATTGGAACCGATTATAAATTTCAATGGAATGAACGATGGCTCTTTGCCACACGAATAAATCCTCAAAAGTTCTGATTTTCATTTTGCAATTATTTAAGCTCTACAGAACCCAAGTTTTAAATTTGGCTACTAAATTCCTATCAACTAACTTGTATTCTATTTTTTTAGACTAGCGACTAGCGACTAGCGACTAGCGACTAGCGACTAGCGACTAGCGACTAGCGACTAGCGACTAGCGACTATTTTCCTTACCTTTGTCCCTCATCATCACCCGCCCCATGGCTCAGATTAACGCTAAATTCGTTACCAGTAATACTGACTTCAAGAATTGTCCACCGGCACGATACCCAGAATTCGCCTTCATTGGTCGTTCTAATGTGGGGAAATCGTCTTTGATTAATTCATTGACATTTCACAAAGGTTTAGCGAAAACATCTCAAACACCAGGTAAAACGCAGTTGATTAATCATTTCATCATCGACGAGAAATGGTATCTAGTGGATTTACCAGGTTATGGTTTTGCCAAAGTAAGCAAGGAAAAAAGGAAGGAATTTGAAAAGATGATCTTCGATTATTTGATACATCGGGAGAATTTAACCTGTTTGTTTGTACTGTTAGATATACGATTGAAGCCGCAGGCAATGGATATTGAATTTATGAGCCGAATGGTGGAAGATGAAATTCCATTCTATATTGTGTTTACAAAGGCTGATAAAATATCCCAAAAGCAGGTGAATGAGAGTGTCGAAGTATATAAAAACTTCCTTTTAGATATGTGGGACGAGCTACCTCCTCTTTTTATCACGTCTGCAGAGAAACACGTGGGACGCGAAGATATTTTAAAGTCAATCGATGAATTAATTAAGACATCCCCTTACAGAATAGGGAAATAATACTAATTTTGCCCCCATAACAAGCGAAAAAACATGGATTTATTGAATGAAGTTGCCCATATCTCGGGAAAAAGTGGATTGTACAAAGTGCTAAAACCTACGCGCACGGGAGTGATTGTAGAGACTTTAGATGCGGCAAAACATAAATCAGTGGTAGGTGGCCAAACACGTATTTCCGTGTTAAAGGACATCTCTTTGTACTTAGATGATCACCAAGATAGCACCTTACCTTTGGCAGATTTATTCTTACAAATCCATGCTAAATTCAATGGAAACTTACCTATAGAACCTAAGAAAGCAAGTGATGTTGAATTATTTAGCACATTAGCTGAGGTAGTTTCTAACTACGATTCTGATCGCGTTTTTGCTTCAGATATCAAAAAAATCTTAAGCTGGTACTTGATTTTAGTGACTAATGCTCCGGAATTATTCCCAGCAGCTGCGAAAGTGGAAAAGGCACCTAAGGTAGAAAAAGTAGCTGCAGAAAAAGCAGTAAAAAAACCTGCCGCGAAGAAAGCCGCAAAATAAAACCATGCATATTCGGCCCATCGAACCCGGAGATAATCAAGCACTGGCGAATATAATTCGGACAGCATTGGCGGAGTTTGGTGCTAATAAACCAGGTACGGTTTATTTTGATCCTACGACCGATGCTTTATTCGAACTATTCCGAACGCCGGGCTCTTATTATTATGTGGCTATTTTAAACGATAAAATAGTAGGAGGGTGCGGAATCTACCCCACGGATAATTTATCAGAGGGAACCTGCGAGCTCGTAAAGCTTTATGTAGCAAAAGAGGCTAGAGGAACGGGTTTAGGCAAGCAATTGTTGGAAAAATCGATGATCTGGGCAAAGGAAAATAACTATACCCAGGTTTATTTAGAGTCCATGCCGGAATTAGCGAAAGCCGTATCGATATATGAAAAGGTGGGATTTAAACCACTCGATCATCCTTTAGGAAATAGTGGTCACGATGGTTGCGATATTTGGATGCTCAAAGAATTATAAAATAAAAAAGCCCTTGATCAGATCAAGGGCTTTTTTTATGCTATTAGAGAAATTACTTTAACGAGTTAATATACTTCGCTAATTTAACCGCATCCTCTTTCGGCACATTTGTCATTGGAGCCATTGGAGGATAACCTGGCCAGTTAGATGGCTGTGGCTTCGCGATTAAAGCAACAATTTTATCCACTGAATACTTCTTCTTCGCTACATCTTTATAAGCTGGACCTACTAAACGCGTGTCGGGTTTGTGACAAGCGAAGCAAGTATATTTAGTCATTAAAGGCTTGATATCTGCCGGAAAATCTTCTGCTTTTGCTTGAAATCCAAAAGCCATTGTTCCGAATACAAAGGTTAAAATAAGTTTAGTTATGTTTTTCATTGGAGGTATTAGATTAATTATGTTACAAATAAAGCGATTAAAGCGTTATTATCCCAATTTATTTTGTTTGAATTGCATCGACCGCGTTACGAACACTTCCGTGTTTTTCTAAAAGTTCTGCTGCTTGTTGCTCACTTACGCCAGTCGCTTCACAAACCATTCGAATAGCGCGTAGCACTAATTTATGATTACTCAATTGCATATCGACCATTTTGTTCCCCCTTACACGACCCAATTGGATCATCACTGCAGTGGAAAGCATATTCAAAACAAGCTTTTGGGCCGTACCTGATTTCATACGTGTGCTTCCTGTCACATATTCTGGACCCACGATTACTTCGATCGGATATTGCGCTTCGGCTGCGACCACACTTCCTGCATTACAAACAATACAACCCGTTAGAATCCCTTTCGCATTTGCATCCCGTAAACCGCCCACAACATAGGGTGTTCTTCCAGAGGCAGCAATCCCGATAACTGTATCTAAGCTGTCGATTTTATAGGCATCCATGTCGACCCAAGCCTGTTTCTCATCATCTTCCGCATTTTCTACCGCCTTACGAATCGCCGAATCGCCACCGGCAATAATACCAATGACCCAATCATGCGGCACGCCATAAGTAGGCGGACATTCAGAGGCATCGACTACGCCTAAACGCCCGGAAGTTCCGGCTCCTATATAAAAAAGGCGGCCACCTTGCTTCATACGTTTCACGATTTCATGGACCAAAGCCTCGATTTTCGGAATGACCATTTCCACAGCAAAAGGAACTGTTTTATCCTCTGCATTGATTTGGCGCAAAATGGTATCGACCGATTGCAGTTCTAAATCCTGGTAAGTCGAGGATGATTCAGTCGCTAAAGCACTTAAATTTTCAGCCATATTATTTCGATAAATCTGCGAAGTTTTGGAAGAAATGAGGAATCGTCTCTATTCCTTTATAAAAATTAAATAAGCCATAATGCTCGTTAGGCGAGTGAATATTATCTGAATCTAGGCCAAAACCCATCAAAATCGACTTAATCCCTAACTCTTTTTCGAACAAAGCCACGATCGGAATACTTCCTCCTCCACGCGTAGGTACAGGTACCTTCCCGAAAGTTGTCGTCAGCGCATCCGATGCCGCTTGAAAGGCCACACTATCGGTCGGCATTAAATAAGCTTCTCCACCATGGTGCGCAGTCACTTTAACCTTTACGCCCTTAGGAGCAATGGAAATAAAATGCGCTGTAAACAGACGTGTAATCTCCGCCGATGACTGATTAGGCACAAGACGCATCGATATTTTAGCCTGCGCTTTCGAAGGTAAAACGGTCTTCGCTCCTTCTCCTGTATATCCACCCCAAATACCATTTACATCTAAGGTAGGACGGATGGAAGCACGCTCTAATGTCGTAAAGCCTTTCTCACCAAAAACAGTGTCAATGCCTAAATCCTTTTCATAGGCCTCTAAATTGAAAGGTGTCTTGGCCATGGCTGCCCGATCGGCCGCGCTCACCTCTAACACCCCATCGTAAAAACCCGGAATGGTGATGTGATTAGACTCGTCGTGCAGGGAGGAAATCATTTGGCATAAAATATTGACCGGATTTGCCACTGCTCCACCATAAACGCCGGAGTGCAAATCGCGGTTAGCCCCTTGAATTTCCACTTCCATATAACTTAAACCGCGCAAACCCACGTCGATGGAAGGAATGTCATTCGCAATGATGGCGGTATCAGAAATCAAAATCACATCCGCCTTTAATAATTCTTTATTCGCTGCTACAAAGTTGCCTAGATTATCTGATCCAATTTCCTCTTCTCCTTCAATCATGAACTTTACATTACACGCAAGATTACCCGATGCCAGCATTGATTCAAAGGCCTTCACATGCATAAATACCTGTCCCTTATCATCGCAAGCACCACGTGCATAAATAACGCCGTCTTTAATCACCGGTTCAAAGGGAGGATTATCCCAAAGTTCTAAAGGATCAGCTGGCTGAACATCATAATGTCCATAAACTAAGACAGTAGGAGCCGCGGGATCCACCATTTTCTCACCATACACAATCGGAAAACCAGCGGTCTCTTCCAGTCTCACCTTATCGGCTCCGGCCTTTTGTAAATTATCTGCTACCCATTCCGCTGCTTTTCGTACATCCCCTGCATAAGCCGGATCCGCAGAAACGGATGGAATTCGTAATAAGTCTAATAGCTCCGCTAAAAACCGATCCTTTTGAGCGGCAATAAATTCGTGTGTTGATTGCATAATAAATGAAATTGTAAGGCTATAAACGGCCTTTTCGAGGAATAAGATACATCCGATTTTCCGTTCCTGAAATAATTCGACCGATATTTTTACGGTGTGTAAATATCACTAAAAAGGAAATAATAAAACCAAAATAAATCAAAATAGGTTCTTCTTTACCAAAAACGCTAAACTGAAGCAATAGGGGAAAGATTAGCGAAGTAACCATCGATCCTAAGGAGACATAATGCGAAAACCCAAAAACAAGTAAAAAGACTAGGCTACTCGCTAAGGCCGCTTGCGGATGCAAGGCGATAACCATACCTAAAGTGGTGGCTACTCCTTTTCCTCCTTTGAAATCACAGAAAACCGGGAGTAGATGACCAATAATAGCTAAGAATCCAAACAGAATCTTTAACGTAACACAAGTTTGCCAATCTACAACACCAAAGGTATACAACACCGTCGCTAGACTAGCTGCTGCAAAACCCTTTAAAGCATCCACAAAAAGCACAATGGAACCTGCTTTTTTCCCTAATACCCGAAAGGTATTCGTGGCTCCTGCATTACCACTTCCATGCTGTCTAATATCAATACCATGATAGCGATCACCATACCAAATCGCTGTCGGAATAGACCCTAACAGGTAACTTAATAAGGAGAGTCCCACGAGAATTAAAATCATATTGGAATTGATGTAACCTTGTAAATATAGGTGCTCGAACTTATGAAATCAACTAGATGATAAACATTCTTGAAATGTTTAAACTTTCTTCTTTATAATGTTCTAAAAAGAGAAATTTATCGAAGCCATTAAGCGAAATTTTTGTGGATTACCATGATCCAAATAAGTCAAACGATGAAAGGCTTGAATTCTAAAAATCTTAAAAATATTATCAATTCCATAGCCCACTTCAGCAAAGGGTTTATTAGGATCCAAGGAATCAAAGGAGTACTGATCTAAGAATTTGGAACGTAATGGACTATTTACATCCTTCATTATTTCATGGTTAGCAGAACGCTGACTTCCCATCAATATATTTCCAGAGGCAATAAAACGCCATTTTAGTTTCTTGATTAAAGGTATTCGATTAAATAATAAACCCTCAAAATTGTGATTGTATTGAATCGAAGCATATTGATCACTCACAAATTCAAAATAACTCATCGTTGAATAGGCCGAACGCACGAAGAAAAATGTCTCATTTCCTAAATGGGGAAATAATAATGGCGCTGGTAAATTCGATGGAGTATAGCCCGCCGTAAAGGTATAATCGGAACGGCCTAATGTCCCTAAACGAAAGGTTTGGTAGGCTTTCAGCGTCACCCGGTCATACGTAAAATCACCACCTAAAAATCCTTTAAATCCATGCTGATACTTTAATGTTATAACAGGAATACGTTTAGTGGCTAATGTAATCCGCTCATTTCCATTCATGATAAACGTTTCATTTTTAGCAAAACGCAATTCCAGAGTGGCAAAGGTTTCTTGGTAATAATCTTGTACCGCAGAGGATTTTCCTAACTCTGGATTTAAACGGTATTGAAAACGAAATAACGGATCAAATGAACGGGTATTTAAGGACGTCGTCACCGTTAAGCCTTTATAAAATTCAGAAGAGAAAAAGGCCTCCGATTCGCGTCTAAAGAAGGCACCAGAAAAGGCCCCCCAGCGCGTAAAGGCATAAAATAATTTATTGTCTCCGATTAATTCTGGTGTTAAACCTACCCGCTCAATATCGTAGGAATGTCTAAACCCGGCTACAGTCCACTTCTTTTTAGAGAAAAGATAATTTACCTCTAAGGCATATTTAGGAACTAAATCCTTCGTACCAAAACCTACATTACCACGCAAAATCCAATGTTTATCAAAATTCGCATTGGTTCTAAATCCTAGCCGGAAGCGTGCCCCTTCAATTTTATTAATGGCTAAACTAGAAACATAGGGGCCGACTTCAATATCATTAAACTTCTTGTAGCCACTTAAAATAATCTCTGCAATTTCGACATAGGTTCGTACAATGGGCAGGTTTTTAACAGAATCAATCAAGGCCGATGCCATTAAATCTTGTGTACTCAAAGGTTCATGCCGCGCATTTTTCCAAAAATCAGGATTAGGTTGCATCGCATCTTCCGCCACCTCTGATGTTAAATCATAAAACCCTACCTCGTGGGGTTTATTTACCACAAAATTCTTATTCGAAATGTACATTTTCAGCAACATACCGGCACTTCCTTTGGTAATTTCCTCCAGATCAATGAGGAATCTTGTTCTGGCTGGTAACCAGGCTCCTGAACTTGTTTTTTCTAATTCTTGAGATATCTTAATCTTATCGATAAAATTCAAATTTGCCCCTTTATCCACAGATGCATCGATTTGAACTAACGCAAAGGAGGTAGTATCGATCCACATTTGGCCTTTAAAGACGAGATCCATCGGATTCTTGGGATCAAAATCCATCTGGTAGCAAACGTGACCATCTACATTAACCGTATCTCCTAAGAAAAAATTATAACTTCCTTTCCAATTATCGCCTATTGGACTTGCAAAGTCCTTCCCAAAGAAGCCTACATAGTTTTGGTAAAAATTGTAATTCGCCACTAAATTACCTCCCACCAGCTGAGAGATTAGTGAACCATCTTTTACCCCTACACCTTTAATATTCGTCTTTAAAATCGTTTCTTTTTTGCGCTGAGGACTTTCTAAATAGTAAAATTTACCCACGGACTCTGAGATGTAGGTCGGAATAATTAATTTACCATCCTCACCAGCGATTTTTTCAAATTTCTTAATCGCAGCCTCAATATCCTTCATTACCTTTTTCTCCTTGAATTTCTCCGAGATATTATCTACATCGAGCTCCATCTTCGCATAGGAATCATATTCATAGGCATTTAATTTCGACCGATCATTTGTCTCCCGATTTCGAATAACTCCACGAAGGATTTTGAAGGCCGGATTTTCACCCGAATAAACGATCACTTCCGCCATTTCGCGGCCTGTTGGATCTAACTGAAAATCAATTTCTTGAAGCTTAGACCCGCGCGTTATTTTTTTAACCCGTTTTTTATAGCCCACAAAGGAGGCAAAAAGACTGTCTGATGAATATTTAGAATTTAAGGTAAACTCCCCTTGAAAATTCGTGGTGGCTCCTTGACTAATACCGACTAAACCAACCGAGGCAAAAGGAATGGGATCCCCATTTTTAGCATCAGTCACACGTCCTTTAATCACAAATTGACCTAGGACCGGAATGACTGCAAACGACAAGAAAAAAGCCAGCAAAATGCTGAATTTCAATTTCATGGAAGGGGTTTATGATGCGTATCTTACAAAAATAACAAGGGATTCGAATAATCCACTATTCGTCGGCACATTTCTAGTTTTCGTCTAAGAACTTTTTGAATTTCTCCAATGCACGAGCCCGGTGTGCGATTTGATTCTTCTCTGCTAAAGTCATTTCAGCAAAAGTCCTATCTTCATTTTCAGGCTGAAAAATAGGATCATATCCAAAACCTTGGTTACCCCGAGGGGCCTCCACAATCTCCCCCTGAATCTCCCCTTCAAAAGAATGATAGACGCCCGCATGAAAATAGGTTAAAACGGTCACAAAGCGTGCGCGGCGATGTGCGATTCCGACAAGATTCTTTACAAGTAATTCGAGGTTTGCTTGATCATTTTTGGGTTCTCCAGCATAACGAGCAGAATAAACTCCAGGAGCTCCAGCTAATGCCTCCACTTCTAATCCAGAATCATCCGCAAGGCAAGAGACATGGAATTTTTCGGCAATATAACGCGCCTTCTGAAGGGAATTCTCTTCTAGAGTAGCACCAGTTTCTGGAATTTCTTCTGTAATGGCTAAGGTGCTTAAATCACGCACGGTAAAATGATCCTTCAACAATGCACTAATCTCTTCGACTTTGTGCTTGTTTTGGGTCGCTAAATAAAGAATGGGGCGCATTATTGTGCAGAAACAACTTCGATTTCGAAGTAAAGAGGAGAATATCCTGGAATAGATGAATTCCCAGCAGTACCATAAGCAATGTTATAAGGCAAAATGGCTTTCGCCTTTTCACCCACCCTCATCTTTAATACGGTTTCCTCAAAACCTGGGATTAATTGGCCTGCACCTGCAGTGAAGGTTAAGGTACCAGAGCCAAACTTCGAGTCATAAATAACCTTATTGCTGGCATCTGTTTGGATATAACCATATCCTAAACGACCT